>JBGPAN010000141.1:0-8816 GCA_041480785.1 Bacteroidota bacterium
GAGCGCTTCAGGGTACACGTGAGCTGAAGCTCTCTCAGAATCCGCAATCGTGAACAAAGCATGATCGTGCGCAAGCGTCTCGTGGTTTCCTCCTTCATCATTGTTCTGGGCTTCATTCTGGTGCCTTCCGCGACCGCAGTGACCACGGTGGAAGACAGCGTCATCTACAAGCCTGCGGTTGAGCACAGTTTCCAGGAGGCGATAAACCTCTTTCGAGGCAGGCGTTACGCGGAAGCCCGCGCTTTGTTCGAGCAAATCGTCGACCTGTCGGGGACAAATCAACGTACGAGTGCTGCGTATCTGATGGCGGCAAAGTCCCGGTATCATCAGGGTGACTATACCGCGTCTGTGTTGTTGCTTCAGTCATTCCTCGACCGCTTCATCCACTCTGAATATGTGGACGATGCTCAGTACACGCTGGCTCTGGATTACTACCAGCTTGAACAGTATCGGGAATCCGCGCGGGCATTTCTCAAAGTTCGGCAGACCTCACCCGATCCGCCGCTCGCTGCCCGTGCGGCGAAGATGCTCGGCCGTGTCGCGGAAGAAAACCTCGAGAGAGACGAATTGCGTGAGCTCCTGGCCGAGGCAAATCAAACAGAAACGAAAGCCTTGCTCACCGTCCGCCTGGCACAAAAAATCCTGCAGACTGGAGATGCCCGTGGAACACGCAAGCTTTTGAACACGATCCTGGGTTTACCGAACACCATAGCGGCCGTCGCTGAAGCTCACGCGTTGATGAAAAAGATCGATCAAAGCGGAGTTGTGAGGATTGGCGTCGTGCTGCCGCTGACGGAGAAGTCGGATCAATCGGTAGTTCACGGGGTTGGCGAAGAGTTATTAGATGGCATTCGTCTCGCAACGGACGAATACAACGCAGAGTCCCTGCCAAAAGTAAACCTCGAGGTGCGCGATTCCGAACGTGATGCAGAAGTTGCAGCGCGTCAGGTGTCAGAACTCAGCGCTGATAGCCAGATCCTTTCCATTCTCGGTCCGGTGTTCAGTCATGAAGTGTTGGCGGCAGCGGAGATAGCAAACAGGAGAGGGACGCCTCTCGTAACACCGACGGCCACCGCGACGGGCATTGCATCCATTGGAAAATATGTGTTCCAGGCGAATCCGGATTTTGTGACTCGCGGTCGCGCGATGGCACAGTATGCTTCACTTGCGAAAGGTGCGCATCGTTTTGCCGTGCTCGCTGCTTCTGACAGCGCAGACCGGGCGACGACGGAAGCGTTCATCCAGGAGGTGCTGGATCTCGGCGGCCAGATTGTCGATGTTCAGTACTACAAACCGGGTCAGACGGACCTTCGGGATGAGCTGACGGCAATGCGGCAACGCGGGTTGGAGATCTCCGAACCCATCGTGATCAGTTTTGGCGCCAAGACTCGACCGGTGGATCTGAAGAGAATGGCAAGCTGGGGTGTGCCTCAACATGTTCTCGATTCTCTGGTGACATCGAACACCGTCGCCACGGTTGAATCGCTCTTTGGAGATAACGGAAAGCATGTGGCCGATTCGATGAGAATCCCGACCCAGCGCATCAGGGCAAAGTACGACAGCCTTGGATTGCCGGTCGCCGCGTTCGATGCGATCTTTCTTCCTATCTCATCATCGGAGGAAATCGGCATCGTGACGTCGCAGCTCAGGTACTTCAATTTCCAGGCGCAACTTCTCGGCAACGGCAACTGGTATGAGCCCAATGAGCTCGAACAACACCTTCAGTACTCCAATGGAGTCATTTTCACGACAGATACCTACTGGGAGGAGATCAATCAGCAGTACCAGCAGTTCACCAAGCAATTTCGCTCTAAGTTTTCGAAGGATCCAACAAAGAACTCCATCATTGGATATGATGCGATGAGAATACTCTTGAATGCGATCCGTCAGGGTGCGACAGGGCGAGACGCCATTGCCTCAGTGCTCCGCAGCTCCCAGACATTTCAGGGTATCCACTCAAAGATTTCTCTCGACCCACGCAGAGTCAATTCCTTTCTTACTATTCTTCAGTACAAGAACAGGTCCATCAAGAAAATCGGTGAGATCGATGTGAGCCGAAAGGTGATCACCGGCGCCGACGAGCAGCAGTGAAATCTCAGCAACGACCCCTCCGCTGTGTTTTCGAGCCGTCGTACTACCATACGACCATTAAGCAGTGGCCTGCAGGTGAGCGACCGCGCGAGAAACTGATGAATCATGGTTCCGCCGCATTAACGGAAGCGGAGCTTCTGGCTATTCTTATCCGAACCGGATCTAAGGGTGCCACAGCCGTCGATCTTGCGAAAAAACTCCTTTCTGATCAACGGACACTTCGGGACCTGGCACGAATGTCGGTCGTTGACTTCTGCCAGCTTGGGATCGGCCGCGCGCGCGCGGCGGCGATTGTCGCAGCCTTTGAGCTGTGCAGGAGAATACCGGCCAGCGGAGGATCTGAGCGGCCGATTGTTCGTGCTCCTGAAGACGTCGCTCTCGTCTTTCTTCCGAAGCTTCGCGATCTGCAGCATGAGGAATTCTGGGTGTTGCTGTTGACGACGTCGAACCAATTGATTCGTGAGACACGAATTACGAGTGGCACGCTCAACTCATCGCTTGTTCATCCTCGCGAATGTTTCGCGGAGGCCCTGAAAGAAAAGGCCGCCAGCGTAATTTTTGTACACAACCATCCGAGCGGAAATCCTGAACCAAGTCAGGAGGATCTCACAATCACGAGGCAATTGTCGGAGGCGGGGAAGATACTCGGGATTCCGGTGTATGACCACCTGGTCGTCGGCGGAACGCAATTTGTCAGTTTTGCACAACGCGGCCTGCTCTGAAACCTGTCACTAAAAAAAGCTAACATTCAGGGTTTTTCTTGACTTTTGCGGCTCTAATCTGTATCATTCTAGTGAATGTGATTGCTGAACACCAGACGTTGCATCGAATACATAGGAGAGGTTCTCATGAAGAAATCAATTGCTGGTCTATTTGTTGCAGGTGCGTTGCTCGCGATGATGGCAACCGGCTGCACGAGTAAACCCAGTGCCGCAGAACTCAAGCAACTAGAGGACCTGAAGGCCGAAGTATCATCGTTACAGCGGGAAATAGCGGCCAAGGAGTCGGAGAAAGCGGCCTTGATGAAAGCGATCGCCGACAAGACTGCACAGCTCGCACAATGTGAGAAAGAAAAAGCGTTGGTCCAAGAGCGTTTGAAAGGCATGTAATCTAAGGCCCAATACCAAGGAGAATGACAATGAAAGTTCTGAATCGTGTAATCCTCGTGGCGGCCTTAGCGCTCTATGTTTCTTCCTATGCCGCTGCGCAGGAGATGACCAAAGAAGAGTGGCAGAAGCAGATGACTGAGCTCACCGCAACCCGGAATGACTTGAAGGCGAAGTTGACCGCTCTGCAAACGGAAATTGACAAGCTGAAGCAAGCAGATGCCGAGAAGGCGGCAGCGCTCAAGAAATGCAACGATGATGTTATGGCTCTTGTTGGGGCCGAGTCCGCTTCTGAGCGTACATTCACAGGAAAGCTTGATGAGATCGATGCGAAGATTAATGAACTCTCCCGACTGTCGAACCAGGATCTCTGGGCTCACAAGGGCGAAGTCGATGATGTTCAGAAGCAACTCGACGAAGTCAAGAAAACCAAGATGAGTGTGCTGCCGAAGTACTACGATCGTGTCAAGGAGCAGCAGAATAGAATCGATGCGCTTCGCAAGACGCTTGAGGCGGCCCAATTGCAGATGACCTACACCGTTGGAACGTGGGCGAAAGATCGTGATTGCCTCTGGAACATCGCGAAGAAGCCGAAGATCTATGACAATGCATTCCTGTGGCCAAAGATCTGGCAGGGTAACAAGGACAAAATAAAAAACCCGGACGTGATCAAAAAAGGACAGGTGTTGAGCATTCCTCCGAAGGGGGATTTGACGAAAGCCGAGAAAGCAGCTGCCCGGTCGTACTGGAGCAAGAAGACCGCTGCGGCGGAACCTGCCGCTCCGGCGAAGAAATAAAAGGGGACCTGACTCCGAAGATTGTTGATCATCCAAGAGTATATCTATCGACACGCCCTCACCGCACGCAGTGCGGCAGTGAGGGCGTTTCGTTTTTTCTGAAGCATCTGACAAAGGAGGCGTGACGAATTGGCCGAACGGAAAGTCCAACTAGCAGGTGTCGATGCAGTGCAGTTGCTCGGATTCAATGATGCAAATCTCCAACTCATCGAGGATCGGTTTGGTGCGACGATCACCGTGCGAGGAGATCAACTCACTGTTCGCGGTTCGGAAACCGATACGATCAAGATTGAGAAAATCTTCAAGGAGCTTATCTACATTCTCAACAAGAATGGGAATCTCGCCCCGAACGATGTCGATACCGTCATCGATCTGGTAACGGTGAACGGTTCATCGCCGGAGACTCCAGGGGAAGTCGCGGTGGAAGACTCCGACTACGCAATACTGTATACAAAGGTCGGCATCATCAAGCCCCGTACGCCGGGACAGAAGAATTACGTTCAACTTATTCGTCGGAATGATATTGTCTTTGGGATTGGACCCGCAGGCACCGGAAAAACCTATCTGGCGGTGGCCATGGCGGTCGCAGCGCTGAAGAATAGGGATGTGACAAAGGTCGTTCTCGCGCGACCTGCAGTCGAGGCGGGGGAAAACCTCGGATTTCTCCCGGGGGACCTGCAGGAGAAGGTAGATCCGTATCTTCGTCCTTTGTATGATGCGCTCGACGACATGCTTTCTGCCGAAAAGATGAAGAGCTATATGGAAAAGCGCATTATCGAAATCGTTCCGTTGGCTTATATGCGTGGCCGGACTCTCCACAACGCATTTGTCATCCTCGATGAGGCGCAGAATGCAACCGCGATTCAGATGAAGATGTTCCTGACCCGTTTGGGACCTCACTCCAGGGCGGTTGTCACAGGGGACATCACGCAAATTGACCTTCCCAATTCGACCGTCTCAGGATTGGTGCAGATTCAGGAAATTCTGAAATCGATTCAGGGGGTGGGCTTTGCGTACTTCGATCGGAACGACGTGGTCCGTCACAGGTTGGTGAAAGACATCATCGACGCTTATGATAGGTTCAAGGCGGGAAGCAATGGTGGAGCGAAGAGTTCCGAGCCAGCGTCGGTTTCGAAACCGTCGAAATAGCAGTCACCGGGATTTCGGCTTCTTCTCCAGCTTTTTCCCTTCATTCCAGATCGCATCCATTTCCTCGAGCGTCGAGTGCTCGAGTCTCTTCCCCCGTTTGCGGATCTCATCTTCAATACGCTGAAACCGCTGCGAGAACTTTCGTGTCGATTTGTTCAATGCGCTTTCGGGGTTGACCTTGAGAAACCGTGCATAGTTGACGAGGGCAAACAGAAGATCGCCGAATTCTTCCTCCAGATGGTCGTGTGAGCGTTTTAACTCCGCTTCATGAAGTTCATCAATTTCCTCAACGACCTTCTGCCAGACATCCTCCTTCCGCTTCCAGTCGAATCCGACTTTCGATGCCTTCTCCTGAAGCCTGTGCGCCCGAAGGAGCGAGGGCATTTTCCTCGGGACGCCATCCATGAGGGAGGTGCGGCCTTCGGCAAGTTTGATCTTCTCCCAGTTGTTCTTCACGTCGTCTGATGATCTGACTTTGGTGTCTCCAAAAACGTGGGGGTGGCGCCGGATGAGTTTTGCGCTCGATTCTGAGACAACTTCGTTGATCGTGAACGCAGCCTCCTCCTCAGCGATGACAGAGTGCAGAACGACATGGAGGAGCAAGTCCCCAAGCTCCATTTTCAATTCATCGAGATTGTTATGGTCGATTGCCTCGACAACTTCGTATGCTTCCTCGATGAGGCTGTGGCGGATCGACTGGTGGGTTTGTTCCCGGTCCCAGGGGCATTCTTTCCGGAGTTTTCGAACGACGGCAACATATTCGGAAACGAGAGATTCGATACTCTTTTTCTCTTTCTTCAATGGCTTCTCCTTCTTGGCGCTGAATCATAAGGAAAAGGGGGAGGATAATCAACATAGAACAAAGTGGCGGAGGATATGAAAAAGGGATAGGGAGCGTCATCTCATTAGCCCTAGAGACCCAGATGAAAACCCCCCTCATGTGGTGTCAGGACTTTTTTATCCGCCGTCTGTTGTGGCGGACGTCCTGACACGATTGTGGGCTTTTTTGCTGTCAGGAGGAAACTCTCCGAAGGAGTCCTTCGGACCTGACAGCAAACACGGGGTTTTCGTCCGAGCTTCTAGTTGTGCTCAGCAACGGAACTTGGTTGTGATGACGCAAATCCGGTGCGGATGTCGACGAAGGCCAAGGATGGCCTATTTTCTTGTGATCATCGCAAAGTATTCTTGAGGTATGTCCTGCTTGAGCTTCTTGATACAGTTGACCAGCTGAGCGAATGTGAGCGCGGACAGGGTGCCTTTGTCTTCAAGAATCTTGTCTCTGAGGTTGGCTTCAAGAAGTTCAGCTTTGGAGAACTCGTAGAATTCAAACAGTTGGATCAAGGTGTTCAAAGGAAGCGGTGCCTCGGAGCCCTTCGGCACAAAGAAGACTTTATGCGAAGGATTGCAGCCTGTGGTGTAGGTTCTGTTGCGAAGGTTTGTCGTTGTCTTCGCAACGAGATAAGGCTCATCACCTCCCGGTTCATTCAGGACGACAAATCTCTTTTCTCCGATCGCGTCATCGTGAAACCTGAACTGAGGATGGTAGTAGACGGCTCCTCGTGCCATTGGCGGTCAAATAGTGGGTTTCGGAGGGAAGTTCTTAAGCATCTCCAGCCGCTCGCTTGTGGCTTCAAGGGCCTCTTCCAGCGAGACCTTTGCATCACTATCAAGAGCAAGGGCATAGTCGATTTTGGCGAGTTTCCCCTTCTGCTTGATGGTTCTGTCCCAGGGATGGTTCTTGAAATGCGATATGTCTGAAATCTCTTTCCCATCCACATCTTTGAACACGAAAGAGAGTTTTTCGAGTATTTCCTGTTCGCGAGGAGAGAAGACGGCAAGATTGGGCTTTGCTTTCGGCTTGAAGATCCCGCCCTTCTTACCGCTCTCGTCGGAGGCGAAGGGAAGAATAGTCATAAAGTCTGTAAAGTCCTTCGGGACTTCATTGTCTCCAACTTCTTGGTAGAAATCCTTGGGCACGGGGCCGAAGTCATAAGCGAAGTAGTCCAGATTCGTGACGCTTCGTCCGGTTTGGCGAAAATGCTCGAAGTCAAGAAAGTACAGAAGCTTGAAGATCTTCACCTTCGATGGATTCTTGACTTTGCCCGCAAAGTACAGCACCGCGTGCAGGAGCTTCTTTCGATAGGTGTTATTCAACATCATTACCGAAGCCTTTTCGTTAGACAACGTTGGTGATGTTCTGAGTCGGAACCTGACTGCGACCAAAATGTGAATTGCATGACTTGGAGAGGACGACGAACCGCTCATAAATATACATGAATCCGGTTGAGTGTCAAGCGCGAGGGGTTGGCAGTTGAATTCGCGGGGTAATTCGTGTAGATTGACAGCAGCCATCCGGTGAAGCAGCGCGACCAGCCATTCAGAGAGCAGTGATAGGCATGAGCAGCGAAAGATCAGCTTCCAAATCTTCGATCGAAAAACTTGTTCGCTTCTTCGAGCAAAACATCTACCAGCTGAAATCCCCAGGTTTCAACGAAACGCAAGCCCGCCAACAGCTCATCGATCCGTTCTTTGAAGCCCTTGGATGGGACGTGCACAATCGCAAGATGAATCCCATCTACCTTCAGGAGGTGATTCCCGAGGGGCGCGTGAAGACAAGCGTTGGCAAAGAGGTCAAGGAGCAGCAGGTTCTGTTCGACAAGAAGGAAACTCTTGGCAAAGCTCAAAGGGAATATGCTTCCATCCTTGACTATATCGCTGAAGACAACTACAAGGCAAGCTGGAAGGAAGCAATCAAGAAGCCAGACTACCGATTCAGGATCAAAGGACAGACCAAGTTTTTCGTCGAAGCGAAGAAGCCCTTCGTCGATCTCTCGAAAAGCGCCGAAGCGATATTCCAGGTTAAGCGGTATGGTTTTTCCGGTCGCGTCCCCGTATCTATACTCACTGACTTCGAAGAATTCCGGACCTTTGACTGCACTCACAAGCCGGAGTATGACAAGCCGAAGCTTGGTATCGTCAGAGAGTTTGATCTTACTTACAAGCAGTACCTCGATGAATTCGAACGTCTCTACGACACCTTTTCCCGCGATGCAGTTGCGGGCGGCTCCCTCGACACTCTGACGCGCAAGCTGCTGCAGAAGAAAACGGGAGACTTTGCGCTCGACAAGCATTTTCTTGAAGATCTTTCGAAATGGCGCGAGGAATTGGCTCGTGACATTGCGAAGCATCCGAAGAACCGGCGCCGGTTGACCGATTACACGCTGAACGAATCGGTGCAACGGATTCTCGATCGTATAGTGTTTTTCCGTGTCTGCGAGGACCGCGAGATCGAGGTGGAAAACACGCTGCTTGCCATCCTGCGGCTCTGGCAGGGGAGACCGGGAGTTTCGCTCTATTCGCTTCTGAATGACCTCTTCAAGCAGCGGCGACCTCTCTATAATGGGTTGCTCTTTGCGCCGCATGAGTGCGAGGAACTGGAAGTCGGCGACGACGTGCTGCTCAAGATTCTCGAAGGGCTCAACTATCCTTTCTCTCCCTACTACTTCAACGAAATCGGCGTCGAGATACTTGGCAGCATTTACGAAAAGTTTCTCGGCAAGACGATCCATCTTACACCGAAGACGGTTCGAGTTGACGAGAAGCCCGAGGTGCGCAAAGCAGGTGGCGTCTACTACACGCCGCAGTACATCGTGAGCTACATTGTCGATAACAC
>JBGPAN010000142.1:0-8815 GCA_041480785.1 Bacteroidota bacterium
ACTTTGCGGTTAGATTCTCTCACCGCGTCCCCCGGGATTACTCGGTACGAAACTGTCTTAGGAAAAGTGTTCCGGATCTCAATGGCGGTTGGTGGAGTGGTTGTTCTCCTGGGAAGCCTGTTTGGAAGAATCGTTATGCTCGTCGAGCAGGTAAAGGATCGCAGTGTCTTCGCTGTCGTCGACGGCAAGCTCTCTTTCATAATGTCCTTCGAGCGCCACGACGCGTTTTGGATCAAGTCATACTTTGGCAAGGTATTTCATGTGATGAGCCCGGGGGAGGGGTTTGTGCTTATGACCCTGCTCTTCCTTGCTACGTGGGTGGCAGTGCGTTGGTTGAGGTGGGGGGAGCACTCGAACCACACTTCGTGATTGGGCATTCGACGTTCACTATTGTCCGCCAGAGGCGCCAGCCCGCCTCATTGAGCCTATGCGGCTGGCGGGGATGCGCCTTCTGAGCCAGAGGCTCATCAGCCTTTGGCTGAGGCGCAGATATTCACAGCGCTTCACCATCTTTGACCCGTCAAACATTCCCCCGTGCGTATCGATTCTCTGCCAATATCGTCAGGACTAGACAGAATCGGGATCAAACTATTTCGAAGACGTTGAACATGTCCTGTAGAATGATTATCTTGGTCCAGCAAAGGAGCAAAATCATGTCTAGTACTACCATTGCACATATGACAAAGAAGGAATTTGCCCAAATCCTTTCAACTGTCGTGGAGCAAAAACTCGTCGAACTATTTGGCGATCCCGATGAAGGACTGGTCATAAAAGAACACCTCCGAAAGCGGCTAATTCGCCAGAAGAACGCCGTTGCCAAAGGAGAGAGAGGAATGGCTCTATCCGACGCTGTCAAACGACTCGGCCTAGGGTAGCGACGTGTACGAGATCCGCTTCTTCAAATCCGCCTTCAAAGAACTTCAAGACTTCGATAAGGCTACTGCCCAGAGGATCATAAACCGGATCGATTGGCTTGCAGTGAACGTCGAGAAAACTCAACTTCATCCTCTCAAAGGCGAGCTTTCCGGTTTGTATAGACTCCGGGAGGGATCGTACCGCATTATCTATCAAATCCTCTACAAGGAAAGCCGAATTGTGATCCACAGCGCAGGGCACCGCAGAGATGTCTACAAAAAAAGGTAGGATTTTCGAGACTAGCCCCTGCTTTGGCATACAGCGAAGCTGTTTTTTCCTTCGCACTTCCCAATACGTTGCCGTGTAAGGCTTCTCATCTACGATGTCCTCGGCCCAGCCATGGCAGATTTCATCAACAGGGGAGTTGGTTGCGAACCGTGAATCGTGAACGGAAGGGAAGAAGCCAGAATACAGAATACAGAATGGGGTTGCTCCCTTCGAGATTCTGTCTCCTGACTACTGACTTCTGGCTTCACTCTTCAGTATTCACTGTTTTCTGACTCCTGTCTCCTGGATTCTGACTCCTGACTTCACTGTTCACTGTTTCCTGTCTTCTTCTGTCTCCTGCCTCCTGTCTCCTGACTTCTGCCTTCTGTATTCCGACTCCCCCTCGACTCGTCCCGACAAATCCTTCGACTCGCGGAGTTTACCCCGCTGAAAGCGGGGCTCGCTCAGGACGTCGATCCTCGGGATGACAACTGAGGAACGTCGTCACTTGAGGAGCACCAGCTTCTTCGACTGCTCGAACACTTGTCCTTTGTCCGATGTCACCGTCAAACGGTACAAGTACATCCCGCTCGGCAATCCTGCAGCGTTCCAGTTGACGTTAAACGAACCTGCATCTTTCTGCTCATTCATAATCGACGCCACCTCAACCCCCAGAACATTGTACACCTTCAGAGACACATGCCCGGCTTGGGCGATCGAGAACCTGATGTTCGTCGAAGGGTTGAATGGATTCGGATAGTTCTGTTGAAGCGTCAATTCGGCCGGTATACCTGGCGACTGATCCGCGACACCTGTGGACCCGAAAGGAATCATGTAAGACACGCCGCTGATGATCTGACTGCCTGACGACTGGTGCTCGTCTTTGGGTTCGACGCTAAGCAAATATCCTTCTTTTGTGAACCAGATGAGTGTTATCGAAGAATCCTTCGAGACCGGCTGGCCAGGATCATACGTCTCACTGGTGCGGACCTCTTTCGTTCGCAATGCCTGGAATGTGCCTGCAGGTGTCACAAGGGAGCCGAATGCATCGCACGTGGTCACTGAGCGTTGAAGGATATAGGAGCCGGTAGCGATCGGAATGGAATCTTTTCTCGTGAATGTCTTTCCGAGTTGAATCGGGAACAACTCTTGGAATGCGACTCCGAGTAGCACGTGTGTATTGAATATGGTGGTATCCACTCCGGGGCTCTGAGCGTGGATTGCGTAACCGAGGGAGATCAGTGAATCGGTTGTAATTCTGATGTAGCTATACACGGTCTGTGTCGTTCCGCTGCTCGTCACGATGACACGTTGAACGTGTGTGGCGCGTGGGAATAGTGGAGCATACGGTGTCGCCGAAGGGAGCATGTTGTCGATGCGCATGGTGTCCGCGTACACGACCGTCGGCATTTGCCACGATTGTGCCAATGAAGAAGAAGTCCCCACATTCATCGTGACGTTGAGACTGTATGCGCTGAAATTACGCCACGATCTTCCCGCAGCACAGAGTGTCTGTACATCAGCCGATGTCACCGTAATCTGTGACATTGCCGCTGAACAGAACAGAATGACGAGTAGAAGAATAGTTGCAATCCTCATGCTGACCTCCTTCTTGAGTGATTATTGAAGTGAAGGTTGAGTCACGTCTTGTTTTCTGATCCGTTCGAACGGACCATCCTTGCTAAGATCACAAGTGTCGGGACCCAAGAGATCCTTCTCCAACTCCGGAGCGAAATGCCCTGTTGGACCCCTGCAATTTTGTGAACTTCACACGCCGGTTATTCGCCTGTCCTTCTGGCGTTGTATTGGGCTCTGTTGAAAGGCTACCGCGATCTATGATTCTTCACTGAATTCGAGACTACTATCACCTTACAAGAGTAACAAAATTCAAGCGCACTTGCAACGCGGGTGGAATCGCGACAGTGTTTGTAAAGGAATACGTCGTCTTGGGACTTCCCCAGATGAGGAATGTAAGAAGGGTCTCGAAGTCATCACCGATACATATCTCTGTGCCGGTACTCCTGTGCAGCATGCGTTGCCGCGTTTGTTGAACATTTGCTTGACGATGACCGAACAGGCCGTCGATCGGGTGAAAAGCAACTATGATTTGTTGAAAACGTTACTGGGACTCGGAGCTCCAGCCACATGGCGGTCCCGCAGCAACAACTTGCGTGAGCCGTTTTGGGGCAAGGCAAACCTCGCTCGATGAGCGCTTTTTGTGAAATCCCGACTGAAGTTTTTTGGGATTCGAACCCTGCAACGTCCACGATTGATGGTTTCCCCAGAGACGGCTTCCTTCCGGCCCCCACTAGAAAAAAACCCCGGGCGTTTTGCCAGGGCTTTTCGATTTTTGAGAGCGTGACTTCAGATCCTTCCTGCCCGCCTCGAAGGTTCACTAAGGGCAGGCGGGCGTCCCGAGAAACAAATACGGGACTCAGGATGATGACTGAGAAACGACACGATCATTCAGATCCTTCGAATCGACAAATCCTTCGACTCGCTTCGCTCGCTCAGGACGTCGATTCTCAGGATGACGACTGTGAATCGTCGTCACTTGAGGAGCACCAGCTTCTTCGCCTGATCAAACACTTGTCCCTTGTCCGATGTCACCGTCAAACGGTACAAGTACATCCCGCTCGGCAATCCTGCGGCGTTCCAGTTCACGCTGAACGTGCCCGCCTCTTTCTGATCATTGAGAAGAGACGCCACTTCAACCCCCAGAACATTGTACACCTTCAGAGACACATGTCCGGCTGGGGCAACGGAGAACCTGATGTTCGTTGAAGGATTGAATGGGTTCGGGTAGTTTTGTTGAAGGGTGTATTCGACCGGGACGACCGGCGACTGATCCGCAACACCAGTGGAGCCCAACGGTATCGTGTACGACACACTGCTGATGATCTGACTGCCTGACGACTGGTGTTTGTCTTTGGGTTCGATGCCAAGCCAATATCCTTCTTTTGTCAACCAGGTGAGTGATGTCGAAGAATCCTTGGAATACAGCTGGCCGGCTAACCACGTCTCACTGGTGCTGACATCTTTCGTTCGCAATGCCTGGAATGTGCCTGCAGGTGTCACAAGGGAGCCGAACGCATCGCACGTGCCCACTGTGCGTTGAAGGATATAGACGCCGGTAGCGATCGGGATGGAATCTTTTCTCGTGAATGTCTTTCCGAGCTGAATCGGGAACAACTCTTGGAGTGCGACGTGAGCACTGGACATCATGGTATCTACGCCGGGGCCCTGAGTGCGACTTGCGTAACCGAGGGAGATCAGTGAATCGGTTGTGATTCTGACGTAGCTATACGTGGTCTCTGTCGTGCCGCTGCTCGTCAAGATGACGCGTTGAACGTGTGTGGCGCGTGGGAATAGTGAAGCGTACGGTGTCGCCGAAGGGAGCAAATTGTCCGTGCGCTCGGTGTCTGCGTACACGACCGTCGGCATTTGCCACGATTGCGCCGATGAGGAAGCAGTCCCCACATTCATCGTGACGTTGAGACTGTATGCGTAGAAATTACGCCACGATTTTCCCGCAGCATAGAGTGATTGTACGTCAGTTGACGTCACCGTTATCTGTGACATCGCTGCTGAACAGAACAGAACAACGAGTACAAGAATGGTGGCAATTCTCATGGTAGCCCCTTTGATGAAAAAGTGAGAGAATAGTAAATTGAACATCGACCGACTCGTTGGTGGTATCACGTTTGTTGAAATAAGAACCGTCTATCCCAAAAAGCCTGTCAGCATCGCCATCGGTCTCTATCCGTAAGACATCAGTTCCGAGGTCTTCGCTCAGTGATGCTCTCGCTGCTGCAGATCGTCAATGGGAAAGATCGAGGTTCATCTTGTCATTGCCGCCGCTATCAGTGTGGCCGACGATCTTCCTTCTGGCATGCGGGCCTGGTGTACAACCTCCAGGGAACATCTCATTTATGTCCAACAGAAAGTACGTCGCCAATGGTTGCCAGTCAAAGGTCCTGAGGCGTATTGCTGTAACAGTGTACTGATATTCTATAACAAAATCGTGACAATATTGTCATATCTTCCATCAAGAGACGAGTGCGTTGGATGGTCAGCTCTCGCCAAAAGGCACGACACGGCGGGCAATCCGCTGGCTGATTGCTCTTGGCGAAGTCCCCGCGTTCAGTGTCGGTATTCCCTTACCTCTTAAGACTAACAAAATTCAAGTGGACTTGCAACCGAAGGATTATCATCGAATGCCACATCGCTCTGTGTCAACACCCGCTTCACCCTCCTTGCACTTTCGGCCATAAGCTGTTATACTTGCCCACATGAAATCGATCGTCGTCATCGAAGACAACAAAGACAATCGACTCCTCGTCCGTTCACTTCTCAGTGAGTTCTACACTATCACGGAATACGAGACAGGATTTGAGGCCTTCCGTGGACTCCGGGACAATGTTCCCGACCTCATTCTGCTCGATATCTCTCTCCCGGGCATGGATGGTGTCGAAGTACTCTCTCAGTTGAAAGACGACGAGAGGCTCAAAAAAATTCCCGTCATCGCATTGACCGCTCACGCAGTCAGCGGAGATCGTGAACAGTATCTCGCGTCTGGATTCAATGACTATATTGCCAAACCGATCGTTGATGAAGATGCATTCGTTCAGGCAATCGAACGATGGTTGACCCGCACCGCATAAGTCCGTCCTTCCCTGGACGGCACGACATCCGAGTGCTCCCACTGATGGAAGGCCCGGTCTTCATTCGAATTTCCCTGTTGCTGTCTTTCGTCCTCTTCTCGCAATCACTTCTTGCGCAGACTGAGCGCCCCGTCGCCTTGGATCCCCCAAAGGCGCTCTCACAATACACACATCAGGTTTGGGAAACCGGCAAAACCCCGCTGGAAGGAGCAATACGCGCCATTCTTCAGTCAAGGGATGGCTACATCTGGATCGGCACGCAGGAGGGATTGTACAACTTCGACGGCGAGCATTTCGCCGTCTACAACTCTGGCAATACTGCGGAGATGAAAAACAGCAGTGTTTACGCCCTAGCAGAGGATCAGGAAGGGACATTGTGGATTGCGACACGAGATGGGCTCCTGGCCTACAGAGAAAACAGCTTCAAACGCTACAGCGTCAAAGACGGTCTTACCTCGAACTCTCTGCTCTCGCTGTGTGTCGACCACCAGGGAGTTCTCTGGATCGGCTCCATGGGGGGCGGTGTGGTGCAGTTCTTCGAAGGGTACTTCAAACCGTACGCGTTTGAAGGCGATCTGCGGTTCGGAACGATCTGGAGCCTCTGTTGCACCAGAGACAGCAGCTTGTGGATCGGAACCTCCAGCGCGGGTGTCGCGCGCATCAAAAACGGCCGGGAAAGCCGTTACACGGCGCGGGGAGGATTGCTCACCGATGTCATCCGAACCATCAGCGAGGGGCGCGACGGAAGCATCTGGGTCGGCTCGCACCTCGGTGTGAACCGCATCAAAGACGGCAAAGTGTCGACGTTCTCTTCGAAAGATGGTCTCTCAAGCGAAGTCGTCACGCAGTTATTTGTGGACAGCCAGGGAAGTCTCTGGATAGGCACCGGTGGTGGTGGCTTGAACCGATTTGCGCAGGGAAAGATCAGCTCGTTGACATCGAAGAGCGGGTTGACGAACGACAATGTCCTTTCCTTTCTCGAAGACCGCGAAGGGAACCTCTGGGTTGGCACGGCCGATGGACTCAACCAGTTCAAAGACGAGGCGTTCACAACCTTCACGCTTGAAGAAGGTCTTTCGAATGATGTCGTGTGGTGTTCGCTCGAAGACTCGAAGGGAGCAATGTGGCTTGGAACCAACAGCGGGCTCAACCGAGTTCAACGGTCCGGCGTACAATGCTACACCATGAAGAACGGTCTGTCGAACAATACGGTCCGCGCCCTCTGCGAAGATTCGAAGGGGACGCTTTGGATCGGGACGTACGGCGGGGGTCTCTGCGAAATGAGAAATGGACAAATCGTCCGCTCGAGTTTGAACCGGCCTCAGCTTGCTTTCGTCTACAGCATCTTCGAGGACACCCGCCACGTTCTCTGGATCGGAACGAGCGACGGACTTTTTTCGGTTGTCGATGGCCGGTTGAAACGGTTTGCGAGTTCTGAAGGGCTGGCAGGAAATTTTGTCCGATTTGTGGGTAGTGATCGAACGGGAGGACTCTGGATTGGAACCACTGAGGGACTCTCCTTCTTTTCATCGAACCGTTTCACGAACTACACGACCCGTGATGGTCTCTCCAGCAATGTCATGATGTGTTTCTATGAAGACCGGGATGAGGTGATCTGGTTCGGAACGGTTGACGGAGGATTGATTCGCTCAAAGGGGGCAATGTTCACTTCCTTCACCATGCGTGATGGTCTGCCGGAAAACAATGTGTACCAGATCCTGGAGGATGACCTTGGCAATCTCTGGCTCGGCGGTGATCGGGGTATCTGCCGAATCAACAAGAGGGAGCTGAACGACTATGCGGCAGGGAAGATCAGCTACTTCTCGACGATGACGTTCGGAAAAAAAGACGGGCTGAAAGCACGGGAATGCAATGGCGGCTCCCAGCCTTCCTGCTGGAAGTCAAAAGACGGACGCCTCTGGTTTTCCATGGTCAAAGGAGTTGCGGTCATTGATCCGCGAAACCTGAAGATCAATACGGTTCCCCCATCGGTGGTCGTCCAGTATCTTATCGCCGACAACAAAGAGATCCGCTTCTCCAAGGGACGAGTTCTGGAAGCCGGGGTCACCAGAATCGAGTTCCGCTATGCAGCACTCAGTTTCATTTCCCCCGAGGATGTGACGTTCAAATATATGCTGGAGGGATATGACAAAAACTGGGTGAGCGCGGGCAATGCCCGTTCGGTGACGTACACGAACATTCCGCCCGGCCGCTACACCTTCAGGGTGATTGCCGCCAACGAGGACGGAACCTGGAACTTCAACGGAGCTTTCGCTTCTTTCACCCTTCGGCCGTATTTCTACCAAACGACCATCTTCACCGTTTGCATGGTGCTCGTTGTGGTTGGTGCGGCGGCGAGTGCCTATTCTCTGCGGACGAGACGACTGGTTCGCCGGACGCACGAACTCGAGTCCACCGTCACCCGGCGCACGGATGAAATTGTTCGTCAGAAGGATGCTCTCGAGCAGGCGAACAAGGAACTGAGCGACCTCTTGAAGGAGCTCGAAGAAAAATCCAAGCAGCTCGAAGTGGCGAGGGTCCGGGCCGAAGAAGCCAACCAGACGAAGAGCGCGTTCCTGGCGAACGTCAGTCATGAGCTGCGAACGCCGCTGAATTCAGTGATCGGTTTCACCAACATCATGCTCAAGAACAAAGCGAAGAACCTGAAGGAACAGGACCTGACATATCTGGACAGGATCCTGGAGAATGGCAAGCACCTTCTTGAGCTGATCGAAGACGTCCTCGATCTGTCGAGGATCGAAGCGGGGAGGATGGACATCCGACGGTCGTCAGTCTCGCTCGAGATTCTGATCCACGAAACGATTGCACAGATTGAAGGAAAGCTCGTCGGGAAAGAGATGTCCATCATCCCCGAGATGCCGAGTCCGATGAAGCCGATCGATACAGACCCTGGCAAGTTTAAACAAATCCTGATCAATCTCCTTGGAAACGCCATCAAATTCACCGAACACGGCTCGATCAGGGTGCGGGTGGCGGTCGAACAATCAACACGCCGCCCTGTTCGAATC
>JBGPAN010000143.1:0-8810 GCA_041480785.1 Bacteroidota bacterium
ATCAAAATGGAACATTCATAGCACTCTCACCTCTCTCAAGCACGACAACGATACAAGGCCTATCAGTCTGGCCAGGCGACACAGACAACAATGGGCTGGCAAATCAAGGTGACATACTCCCCCTTGGTTTGTATTGGGGAAAAACAGGCCCGGCACGTTCGAACGCCTCGATGCAGTGGACTGCACAATCCGCCACTGCTTGGGTACCTCAAGCTGCAACATATGCCGATGCAAACGGGGATGGTGCCGTCAATCAAGCCGACGTTTTGCCCATCGGCCTGAATTGGGGCAAAACCCATAGTCTCGACAAGGTGGCGTCGTCCATCGCAACCGGCCAACTCCCGATGGAAACGAGCGTTCTGAGGACACCGGTTTTGCGAGCCAGTGGTCCATTACCTGTGCGGGACGAGACAACGTTTGATGTCAACATAACGCTTGGAGATACGATCGACTCCGTTTCAAGTCTGTTTGGCATCTCCTTCGTGCTCGACTTCGCCAGATCGAAAAGCATTATCCAGGTGATGGAGGTGACGCCGGGAAGTTTCCTGGGGAACGACATGATCTTTTTCCCCCAGATCGACAACGACAATGGTTTCCTCGCTCTTGGAATGAGTAGGAAAAGCGGAGCGGTCGCTGTCTCGGGCTTTGGACAGGTGGCGAAGATCAAATTCAAGGTCGTCAATAACACGAGTACTTCCTCGGTCTCGTTTACAACTCGTGACATATCGGCCAATGATGCTGATGGCAATAAGGTAATGGTGATGCCTTCATCTTCTTCAGTTTTCATTCGGCGAATGAGGTGAGCCCGGTCCTAGTCGGGTTCCACCTTGAACGGGACTCTCTGAACCCCTTCAAACCCTTTACGCGGATTGCTTTTTCAATTCCAAAGTCTACAGATGTTCAGACGCGGATGATGACCCTCATCGAGTAGCTGCTACAGTAAATGACCGTCACTTTGAAAGTGACGGTCACTTCTTTTTGATCTCTTGCCTTCGCATTCCAAGTTGCGTATCTTGGTGTCGCACTTCAAATGATGCGCAATCCCACATGATGAAAATCCACGCCAGGCGAGTTGTTTATCGACTGATCAAACCCGCTCTTTGGCGCTTGTACGGCCGAAAGAGCGCAGAACAGCTGTCGGAGAGCGAGTTTCGTTCTCTCTTTCCGTTTCGGCAAGACCTTGATGGGTTTCTTCAGGATTTCTACGAATCGGCCCGCTTGAGATTCTTCTTCCACCCCAGGAACCAAAAAGACTTTTTCCTTCACCTGCTTACTCAATCTCAACCTTACGAGGAGGTGCTGAGCGACGCTCAGGATGTTCTTGAAAATATCTTCGAGGCGTTCGGATCAGGCAAAATCCACCTCGGCGATTCCATCAACTGGCAGAAGGATTATCGAAGCGGCAAAGAATGGCCCATGAAACGCCTCTCCGCCTCCGAGCTCCTCGACGTCAACAACCCGTCTGACATCAAGGTTCCGTGGGAATTCAATCGCTTCCATCAGGTCTGGTGGCTGGGGAAAGCGTATTGGGCCACGCACAACGAAGACTATGCCCGCAAATTCGGTGAGCTTGTCGATGATTGGATCAGGAAAAACCCGACATGCATCGGACCGAACTGGAGCATCGCCATGGAGGTTGCGATCCGCGCGTGCAACTGGATCGCCGGCTACTACTTTTTCTGCGACTCTACTTCCCTCCTCGCCGAATTCTGGCAACGTTTTTTCAAGAATCTCTTGGTACACGGCTGTTACATCGAGCACCACCTCGAATACGCGAAACGAAACGGCAATCACCTGCTTTCTGATGTTGTCGGATTGTTGTTTATTGGTATTTTCTTCCGATCTGCTTCATTCGGCCAACAGTGGACAACGTTGGCTGTTGGTGCGCTGCAGGAAGAGATGGAAACGCAAGTCTATCCAGACGGCGTGAACTATGAGAAGTCCGTCGGATACCATCGGCTCGTTCTCGAGCTGTTCTACACGGCGACGATCCTCTGCCAGTACAATAAAATCCCTCTCCAGAGCTCGTTCATGAAGCGACTGGAAAAGATGTTTGAATTCACCCTCGCGTACACTCGACCGGACGGATCAGCGCCCGTTGTTGGCGACGCTGACGACGCGCGACTGTTCCAATTCTCGGCCAAAGAAGATTTCAATGACCATCGACATGCACTCTCTGTCGGAGCGCTTCTTTTCAATCGTGGAGATTTTCGCGCTGCGGCAGGCGGGTTCGCACAGAATGCACTCTGGCTGCTTGGCGGTGAAGGATTTGAGAAACACCAGAAGCTTGAAGCGATTCCAGCAACTGCTGTCTCATGCGCATTTCCAGATGGCGGATTCTACGTCATGCGCGGCAATGACTCCCACATCTTTGTCGACGTGGGCGATATCGGGATGAAAGGCCGGGGTGGGCACGGACACAACGACACGTTCGGCTTTGAACTCTGGTGCAACGGGAGTGCCTTGATTGTCGACGCCGGGACATACACGTACTCAGCGGACGTTAAGTTGCGAAATGAGTTCCGAAGCACCGCGGCACACAACACACTGATGGTCGACGGAAGAGAATTGGCAGATTTCACAGGCCTGTGGTCCATTCGCGCCGATGAAACTCGACCGCGTGCCGTGCGCTGGGTCGTTGAGAACAATCGATGCATCCTCGAGGCAGAGCACTCTGCCTATCTGGCAACGCCATCTCGCATCAAGCTGCGCCGGCAATTTGAGCTTGTCCATTCGCCGCTCTCTCTCCTTATCACCGATACGGTGAAGGGAACTGGCTCGCATCTCATCGAGAGTTTTCTCCATTTCGCCCCCGGGGTCATCGTCGAAATCGCAGGTCCCCAAAAAGCCATAGCAAGAAACGGAAACGGGCGTTATATTGTCTCCGTCAGTGCAGGCGAAATCTCACTTCATGACACTTCGTACTCCAGCAGCTATGGGGTGAGGGAGCGCAACAAGGCGCTGAAAGTTAGGTGGAATACCATGCTTCCGACTGCGTTCCAGATCATGATCCAGCACGACGTGACGAACTAGAACACACGCGAGAAGTCCCGATTTGACCGGGAGGATGAATTGAAATGACACCAGCCGTCAGGAAGAAATCCTCAGCACAGAAGAAGGCACAGGTGATCTCCATCGCGATCCCTGTCTACAACGAGGTGGAGAATATTCCGATCCTGTATGACCATCTGAAGCCGGTGCTGCAGAACCTACCGTTTGTCTTTGAAATCATTTTTGTGGACGACGGCAGCGCCGACGGCACGTACGCCGCCATCCAAAAACTGCGACAGCAGGACCGCCGGATCAAGGCGATTTCATTTTCCCGAAATTTTGGCCACCAGGCCGCCCTCACCGCGGGCCTGCAAGTCGCCTCTGGCGATGCTGTTATCACCATGGATGGCGACCTTCAGCATCCACCGTCACTTATTCCTACCCTGATCGAGAAATGGCAGGAAGGACATCAGGTCGTCTTCACGGTGCGTGAATCCACTGCCCACGAGCCTTTATTCAAGAAGCTCACATCAAAGCTGTTTTACCGCTTGATGAACGCCTTCTCCGATACCCCTGTCCAACCGTTCGGTGCAGACTTCCGCCTCCTTGATCGAGCTGTCGTGGAGAACCTGAAGACGCTTGAAGAACGAGATCGTTTCATGCGGGGACTGATCAGTTGGCTGGGGTTCTCTGCGATAGGAGTGCCCTTCACGGCAGATGCTCGAGCGGCTGGTACGAGTAAGTATACTACCCGAAAGATGATCAAGTTCGCAATAGACGGTATCCTTTCATTCTCCGCTGCACCTCTCCATTTGGTGACGTATCTCGGCCTGATTGTCGCGTTCCTGAGCTTCCTTTACGGTGTGTACTCTCTGTATGTTCGATTCTTCACAGACGTTACGGTCCCAGGCTGGACATCGTTACTGATCACCATTCTCTTCCTCGGCGGAGTGCAGCTCATCTGCATCGGCATACTCGGAGAGTACCTGATAAGGGTCTACAACGAATCCAAGCGCCGTCCTCTCTATATCGTTCGCGAAGGTCTGGGGATTGATCTTCACAGCAGCAAGCACTGAGAACATGCCTTCACGGCGCCACACATGACTTCCTGATGAGCAGCCTGCAGATGACACGTGCTCCACGGATCCTTCTGGCCATTCTCTCACTTGCCCTCGTTCTGCGAGTGGGCTTTCTGTACAGGAACTGGAACAACCTCGATTTCGCCGGATCGTATTTGATGCATGCTGAAGTTGCCCGGAACATCCTCAATGGACACTGGTTGCAGATTGATCAGGCGTATCTGCAGCTTTACGTGAATGATTGTTACAGTCAGGGGAAAATCATTGATCCAGAAGATTATCCGGCTCCCTCGCAGGAACATTTCGTTCCGCTGTACAATGAGGAGGGTGGGTACGGTATTCTGCTAGCGACGATCTGGAAAATCACTGGCTCGCATCGTTGGTGGTACATACGGGTTTTGCAGGTAATCCTTGACGTTGTGATGTGCTGGCTTCTCTATCGGGTCGGCAAGAACACGTTTGGTGAGCGCGTCGGTTTCATCGCGGCGTTCGCGTATGCGTGCTTCATTCCTGGGATTGAGCTTGCTGTCCGTCCGCATCGCGACATTTGGGTGACTTTTCTGTATGTCTTTACAGTCTTCCAGCTCACATCTCCATCAGCTATTGGATCCTCCTGGCGTCGGGCGATCCTGATCGGGATCGCTACCGGAATCGTTGCATGGATGCGTTCGACGGTTCTTTTGTTCGCTCTCCTGATGGTTCCGCTGCTGTTTTTTACGCGACCCGCCAAGGAAGCCCTTCGGTTCTCTAGTCTCCTCCTCATTGGTTTCATGCTCACGTTTTCTCCACTCGTCGCGCGCAACTATCTTGTGTTCGACAAATTCATGGCTACACGTGGAGTATTCTGGCATTCATTCTGGGCCGGAGTGGGACAGACGCCGAATCCGTACAACGTGCGCGATGACGATGAAACAATTATCCGATTTGCCAAAACGCTTGATTCGACAGCCCGGTACGAGACAGACCACTACGAGCAGGTTCTGAAGCGCGAGGCCGTGACACTCATCAAGGATCACACACTATGGTACGTAGGTTCTGTGGCAAAACGGGCTGTGGTTTTTGTTTTTCCAAAGATCGGTCGCGAGTTGTTCTTCCAGCCGCAACTGCCACAGCACATCTCGGGGACGATGAACATTTCCTTTGGGAAGGTCTTTTTGCTTGTTGTTGATGGGCTGCTGACAGGACTCTTCTTCGCAGGAATCTGGATCACAAGGAAGCGTTGGAAGGACCTCCTCGTGATCTGCTACCCGTATTACTACACCCTTATCTCTCTTGCTCCCTTCTATCTCACTGGGCGGAACATCATGAACGTCTATTTCGTGGTCCTTCTGCTCGCTTCCGTAGCGATTGCCCACTTTTGGTCATGGCTGCTTCCCGGCTCCGTTCACTCTTCGTAGCTACAGCTTGAGTTTCCCTCGCAACCTTCGGAAGGACATGTGAAGCCTGAATCTCCTTCGGAAGGTCCCCCCCTCTCCACTTGGATATTGGACATTCGGCATTGGTTATTGTCCATTGTCAAGGACAGCCGCCCAGTTCTTGCGCCGCAACCTTCGAAAGGAGACAATGAGCGATGCGCCATCCATCCGCTTCAGATCATACCGCACAAAAGCAAAACGCTCCTGCCCGAGTCTGCTAAACGACTCGGACAGAAGCGCTGCTTTCTTCTTGTAGGATTAGTTACTACCTGGAGCCCGCTGTGGACGCGGTGCCGGTAACGGCTTGCGGGGAAACATTTCATCCCGCATTGCCGCCTGATACGCGAAGGCAGCCATTATCGTCGCGGCCTGTTTCATATCATCCCCCTGGACGCGCTCGAAGACGTCAGCATTCGAGTGATGCGTACGGGCATCATATTCGAGCGGATCCTGGATAAACTGGAAACCAGGCAATCCCACGCGGTCAAACGATTGGTGGTCCGTTCCGCCCCCGGTCATATTCTGCAGCGTAATTGTTGAAGCTCCCAGCGATACGAATGGAGCAAACCACGCCCGGAAGATCGGCCGTGCAGCCTCATTGCCCTCCAAATAAATACCACGGAACTTCCCGGATCCGTTGTCATGGTTGAAGTACACAGAGAGCTTCTCGTGCTCGGGCTTCAGCTTCAATTCTCCACCGCCGCCTCCAAACATCCCCCCATTCCTCCTCCACCACCAACCCGCTCACCGAAATGCTGTGACACATACGACCGTGATCCGAGCAATCCTTCTTCTTCGGCAGCCCACAATCCAATACGGATCGTCCGCCGCGACTGAAGGTTCAGTGCCTTGAGAATTCGCACAGCTTCCACCACTGCCACCACGCCGGTTCCATCGTCTGTTGCACCCGTGCCGCCATGCCATGAATCAAAGTGTCCCCCCATCATGACGATCTGATCTTTGAGGTCAGTGCCGGGAATTTCTGCAATGATGTTAAACGAAGAATCTGCCGGTGTCCATGACACATCGAAGGCCATTTCCAATCTTACTTTCTGTCCCTTTTGGATCATCCGCACCAGGCGATTGTATTGTTCTGCTGCGACAACGACCTGCGGAACAATTTGAGGAGCCTTTGCATCATAGGCACTGATCCTAGCAGGCCGTGGAGCACCTGCCGCTTGCGGTGGAACTGCTGGTTGCGGAACATCTGCCGATGCCACAAATATCGTTCCGCCGTCACCCCTCCCCGCGTCAAGAACCACGAGTGCCCCTTCATTCTGACAGAACTCGAGCTTCTTCCCCCTCATGGACTGCTCGGTGAACATTCTTGTGCGCTCAGCGACCATTCTAGTAATCGTTGCTTCGTCTGCGTCGGGGTTGCTCTGCTTGATCTGTGCCCGTATCATGGAGTCACGAGCTGCTGGAGTCATTTGGCCAAAGAAATTGCCGCGTCGTCCACCGCCAACCCCTTCTGCGTTCGCCAATTTCAGAAGATCGGTATCCGTGAGGCGCCGACCTTCTGCTTCGAAGTGAGCGTTCACTGTCTGAAGAGGACTCACCAGTACATATTTTCCCTTCAGCTTACCCTTGTACGTATTCAACTCTTCCTCGCTCGTTGCACTGAGGAAGACAACATCAGCGGCAACTGGTCCCTTGATTCCCGGCGACCAGGCCTTTGGGTACGCGGTAATCGGGAACGCTTTCGGCTGGATCGCGTTCACGTAGAATTTCTTCAGCGCCCAACCTTTTGCGACAGGGTCCGATTTCTCAAAGTGCACGTTCTGCAATCCGAGCGAAGTGAGCTTTTGGCTCATCCAGACTGCTGCTTCTTTGTAATCCGGAGATCCGGCCAACCGTGGTCCATAGATGTCGGAGAGGGTGCTCAGGAGGTCCATCACCTGGGACTTGTTCAACCCTTCCTCCTTGATCCGGTTTATTACCAGTGTATCGACCTTCTCGGCCACCATTTGTGCGAGACCGAATGAGACGAAGACGGCGATCAGCACAACAATACTAAGTATGCGTTTCATCATGAAAGGATCTCTCCTTGATTAGGGGTTAAGGCGTAAATGAGGTTTGTGGATGATTACATTCGGATTTTTCGGATGGCAAGTGTAAGAATAGACGGAGAAAGGCTCCAAAGGTGGCGCGGACTGAAGGTCTTTTTGAGTCAGCTCGGCGTATCAAATCACCTCGCTGGGCCTCGAGCCGTGCGGATGCAAAGCGAATCCAACCTTCAGGACTGTCCAAATTTCAAAGAAAATGGCAGTATGAGGCGCCAAGATCGTATATTTTAGAATATTCGCAAAAAATACTTGACTGACTCCACTTTTTTGATCAATTTTGGGGTGTCGAGATTTCTCTGAAAGCGACGTCTAAGCGAAACGTGCGATGGTAGACCTCAACACACTCCATATTGAGCCTGCAATCCTGGACATGATTCCAAAGGCCTCGGCTCTCGAGCTTTCAGTTTTGCCCATCTCGAAGCAGAACGGCGTGGTCATCGTCGCGGTTCCTGAAATGTTCTCCAAGCAACTTCTCACCGATGTTCGATTCATCCTCGGCACAAAACAAGTAAAACCAATCCCCGTTTCTCGCGACAACATCGTCGCCGCCATTCACCATTTCTACGCTACAAGACCGAAAACCAAATAGCAGTACCCGCAACGCTCACTCGTTTCACCGCATTCTCCTGTAATCGAAGACCGCACACACACAGCAATGCTCGGATCCCTCTATCATTTCATCGCAGTACTCTTCTTCATCCATCGCTCTCCTTAGCATCGTGTCTAAGGATTGCCCACCACAAACCATTAACCTCATGGAGGATGTCATGACAAACAACACTTCGCTTTACTCAACCATGGTCCGCTCCGGCCGGACGACATATTTCGTCGATCTCAAGGAAGCCAAAAACGGAAGCAAGTATCTTTCCATTTGTGAAAGCAAGATCAACGGTGATGACAAGAAGCGCGTCACGGTGAGAGTCTTCGGCGAGTCGATCGATGAATTCAAAAAAGCCGTTGAAGATGCTGCCGCCGCCATTCCACAATAGAGTACTCGATGTCGTCGGCATACAGGGCCGGCCCACGCGGAGGGCTGGCCCACCTTTTTCATTCATTATCTGTTCACCTGTACAACACAAAAGCCTTTGCTCGAAAGCAAGGGCTTTTGCGCACTTCATACAATGAGATGAACATCAACTCACTTGATGACCTCCAGCAGCACAGCTCGTCGATTCAAGCGACGACCTTCAACGGTCGTATTTGGCGCCGCGGGCTTGTCACACGCATATCCTGTGGTCGTCAGTCTCTCTCCCGAAACG
>JBGPAN010000144.1:0-8807 GCA_041480785.1 Bacteroidota bacterium
ATCCGGGCAACAAACGTAATGTGGGCGGCATGTTCAACCTTCTCCATCTTGAAGTATGCGTCATCAAGATCCTTCCCAAAGGTAACAACTCCATGGTTCGCGAGAAGAATCGCGCTGGAGGACTGGACATACGGAGCTATTGAATCTGCTACCTCTTGTGTCGATGTGACAGCAAACATCGCGAGTGGGATGGGACCAAGCCCGAGGATGACCTCCGGAAGCAATGGCTTGTCCAGCGGAATATGGGCTGTCGCAAAGCCGGTTGCATAGGTGGGATGAGCGTGTACGACGGCATTGACATCTGGCCGTTGTCGATAGATGTACAGATGCATCCCCAACTCGGTCGACGGAGCGCGACCCTCGTGAACCACTGCACCATCAATGGTCACTTCGACAAGGTCGCTCTCGACCACGCGGCCCTTGTTTAAGGATGTAGGGGTTGCCAGAATATTCCCATTGAGCAGCCTTGAACTGACGTTACCATCAGAAGCTGCTACAAATCCGTGTGCGTAAAGGTTTCGGCACACGGCCACGAGCTGGTGCGCAATTGCAGACTTCAACATATTCGTTCGAGGTTGTGAGGAGAACTACCGGATCAAAATAGACAAAAGTGGTGTGAGGTTCAAGCAACCTGCCTTATTCACGCAGAAGCAGGTACGAGAGGACGACGAAACTGATTTGACTGATGACCAGAGAAATTGCCGCTTCTCGGTCGAGTCTGTTTGAGGTAGAAAGGCTGGCGGGATTTTTCGACACAAGGTACCTGTCAAACTCTTTGTTTGCCTGATCCTTGAAATAGGCCGATGTCACGCCGGAGACAATCATTGTGAGCCCGGAGACATACGTTGGCCAATGGTCCGTGGCCACAAGGTCTGGTCCGCGGAGATCACCTGGAGAGAGATCGGCCCCCGGGCCACCGGCAGGTCGCAATCGTAGCCGCAGGAATCCCTCTTTGATTTCGTTGGATGGAACAGTCAGGGAATCATATCCGCTTTTCCGGATGACCAAATTCCCCGCAATGGATGTGGCGCCACGGACATAGAGCGGTGTCACTCCGATGGGCTTTCCATCGTACAGAACTGTACCACCCGGAGGATCTGTTTGAACTTTCAGGGTTTTCCCCAGGATAAGGTGCTTTTCGGAATTCCCCGCAGCCACAACCTCCAGCGTATCCTCTGTCACGGATGCATTCCAGGAAAAAACCGACGGATAAAACGCTTTGATGTGATGACTCCCCCGCTGAATGGAGATGCTCTGAAGCGGAGACTTTCCCACAAACATCGAATCGATGAAGAGATCCGCTCCTGGCGGGTCCGTCAGGACTGTGACCATGCCCAGGGAGTCAGGCCGCGAAGAAGTCTGGCTGAAAAGGCTTGAACAAACAAGAGTCAACGTTATGATGAGAGTCTTCGTCATTGCTGTACCGGCTTCAGTGCGGCAATATATCGGTCTTCATAGGTCAGCAGCATCATGTCTCCCCAAATGACCGGCGAGACTTTGATACGTCCCGGTGCCTCGTATTGCCAGAGTTTCTCGCCTGTGGCCACCCGCAACGCATACAGGTTTCGATCCTGAGATCCAACATAGAGGATATCTCCGGCCACCAGGGGCGCGCAACTCACGACACTGCGACAGGAAAAGCTCCAGAGCTTCTTGCCGCTCTCGAGGCTCAGGGCCGTCACCTTTCCGTCCGCTGTCCCGATGAATATCTGTTTCTGTGTAGCAGCTGCCGGTGCAAAGATCCGTGTTCCGGTTTCATACTTCCAACGCAGTTCTCCCGTTCGTGTATCGAGAGCATAGAGCACGCCGTCAATAGCGCCGACGACACACATTCCATTGGAGAGAACGGGTGTGGCAAAAATACTTGTCGTCGCCTGGTATTCCCATCGCAGCT
Source organism: Bacteroidota bacterium (assembly GCA_041480785.1). Taxonomy (GTDB): domain Bacteria; phylum Bacteroidota; class Ignavibacteria; order UBA10030; family UBA10030; genus UBA9647. The sequence goes on from JBGPAN010000144.1 coordinate 1,895, forward strand.
TTCCACTCAGCCGCTCCACTGCATAGATGCCTCCTCCGTCCGAGCCGAACACAATCACCTCCCCATCGGTCGCAGGAGAAGATCGCACAGGTTTGCGCACATCCTTTTCGCCTAATTCGTATTTCCAGAATTCCAACCCGTCCGCTTTCTTCAAACACTCCAGCACTCCATCGAGAGTGACCACATAGAGAAACTCTCCGACCACAAGTGGCGACGTTTCGATGGGACCATACTTGCCCGTCCATCTGCGCATGCCGTCCCGAAGGGACATGCATAGAAGCGTCTCTGTGCCCAAAGCGCATGCGACGTAAACGTACCCTCCATCCCACACAGGCGTTCCGGAAACTGCAGATTCCATCACCGCATAGCCCATACGGTTTCCGGTCGCAATGTTGATGGCATGCAGCTCTCCCCGCAATGTCCCGACGATAACGACACTGTCCTTCACCAGCGGTGTGCCGGAAATTCCAGCCAGGGCGTCGTACTCCCACATCGGCTTGAGTGGGGGCATAACGGTTGAAAAACTCTCGTTTGTCCTCGAAGGGGCACCGCCATAAGTCAGCCAATCATAGGGCTTCGGAGCAAGACTCCTCTGGATTCGTATGCTCCCGCATCCTGAAGCGAGAAAGATCAAGGTGGAGAAGATTGCCAGACACAGCCATCGATGGGAATCTGCCTTACGGATGCAAGACAATAGTGAAGTTACGGTTCCGCGATTTCTCAACTTTAGAAGTCCCATCCGAAGAAGAATTGGTAAAACAGACCATCCTGGAACTTTGCCATGTTGTTTTCGATGCGCTTGCCGATATCATAGCGCAGAACGACGATTCCTCCGAGATTGAAGCGGATCCCTGCCCCGATGCTCCCTTTCGTGTCGGTGTACTCTGAATCCCACGCTCCTCCCACGTCTGTGAAGAGAGCCCCACGGATTGAACTGAATGAGACCCCGCCGAAAGGAAACCGGATGCCAATCTGGTCAATAAACGGAAATCGCAGCTCATGGCTCATGAACCAGATTTTCTGACCGCGGATTTCCCAGCGCGGCCACCCGCGCAAATCCCAGCTTCCACCCATGAAGAACCTTCGCGCTTCCTTCCCGTCGTTGTACCAGAGATTGACACGCGAAGCAAGCGAGCTTCGCGTGGAAAGTCTCCAGTAGTTTCGATAGTCGGCGATGATGCTGTAGTAACTGACGTTGGAATGTTGAACGTCGGTGGTGTACGCCAGCGTCAACCGTGTGCGCGATCCATCGAGCGGCCCTGTTGGACCCCAGAGGGAATTGTCCGCAACGTATGAACAGGAACTCGAGACCAGCAGCGCTTTCCGCGGTACCGGGTCAACGAAAATATCCTTGTCGGAACTGCTGACTGTCACGCCGGTTTCGAAGCGACGGAACTGTGAGAGGGGGTAGCTCAGGACGAAGTAACCGCCAAACGCCCGTTCGTAATAGTACACATCAGGATCGGTCAAGTCGTACCGATACCCGGCGAAATGGAATATCCCATAATCGTAGTTGGCGCGCTTGCCTAGTGAAATACGCGAGATGGCGATGTTGAAGCTCTCGAGGAATTCGGAACGAGCCTGCGCTGTGTTGTAGATCAGGAAATAGTATTGATCGTTTCCCAGCACATCGCTCATGGCGACAGCGGCTCCGCCGGATGTTCCAAAGACCGGATCGGTGGAAACCTGACTTTGCGCAATATCGAGTTTGTAGTCTCCGGCATATCGATAGTCTGCTTCGATGGAAGAAGACTCCAGCCGTGGAGCTTCCCACGGATCCTTGTTCACATCGAACCGGAATTCTCTCTTCTCACTTGCAGAACTCAACAAAGAGGAAACGCCTCTGATCTTCTTGATCTGGAAGCTGAAATTCTCAAATGCCGTGAATACCATTTCATCACGATCAGTCCAGCTGGGATCCTGAGCAGCCGTCGTCAGGTGCGTCACTTTCAGCATCGGTCGTGCAAGCTTGGGCTGGCTCATGTCCAACGCCCATACATTGTGCGCTCCGTCAATATCGGATGTGAAGGTCAGGAATTTTCCGTCCGGTGACCACGAAGGAGAAAGGAAGTTGGCACGGCCAATGGTGATGTACTCGATTTCTGCAGTGGCCACGTTATAGCTGAAGAGATTGAGGTATCCCTCCTTCCCGTAGGGAGTCCTGTCAGAACTGAAGATGATTGTCGAGCCATCCGGAGCCCACGCCGGGTCGCGATCTTCATAGATATCATTCGTCAGCCGGCTCAGCGTCCGCGATGTCATATCGAACAAGCAGAGATCGCTCATCCCGCTCTTGTCGACGGCGGACAACGCGATGCGATTGCCATCGGGGGACCAGGAGGGGGACCCCAGTACAACGAGATTCGTAAACCGGAGTGTCTCCTGCATCTTTTCCGTCTTCAGGTCAAACAGGTGAAGAACATCGGTTTCTCCGCTCTTTGTAACGAATGCCAGCACTCCGTTTTTTGAGATATCCAGCTTGTTCTGGAAAAGGTGAAATGCTTCAAATTCATTCGTGCGTTCCCCTTCCACCAGAACCTCCGGTGTTGGTTTCTCCTTGTCCAGGTCGACACGATAGATGCTGGTATACCCTGTTTGATTGCCGATAAAATAGAGCTCGCGTTTCCCATCACGGTTGTAGAATAGCGGCTTCATGTTGAAACCGACGTCAACGACATTCTTCGTCACGCCGCTTGGCAGATCCTCCCGGGCCATGATCGGGTAATATTGTTTTTTTAGATGATAGATCCACTCTTCATCAAATTCCTTGTACGTCTTCCCGATAGTCATTTTCATAACTTCATTGAACGACGCCGCTTTCCAGAAATTCTCCATCAGCAGAAGAATTTTCTCTGGACCATAGCGCTCAGCGATGAAAGCGAGGAGGTTCTGTCCCTCTTTGTACATCAGGAACGAGCCGTAGATCCTGTCCATATCGTTGAGCGGGACAACATAGTTGCTCAGAACAGCATCCCGCATCACCATTTCAGCCTGAGTATCCCAGGCGGTGGACCAAAACTCAGCCAATCCCTCGGTGAACCACAGCGGTGGCGTTCGATCCTGCGATTGGCGATGGTCGAGCAAGACACGATTGATCTTGCTATGCATGAACACGTGAACCAGCTCATGCCGGATGACGTGCTCAAACCGTTTCATCGATCCGTCGTAGGGTATAACAACGCGTCCCTTCATGAATTCAAAGAACCCTCCGACCCCCTCAGGGATAAAATCTGGCGTGATGTTGGTCTGCTCGAAATGGAGGTGCGAACTGTAGAAAACGAGCGGGATCCTCCGGCTGATGTTGTGATTGAACTGCTGTTCGTGCGACCGGTAGCTTTCCTCGGCGAACTGTGCTCCGCGCTCCGCCAGCTCTTTCATCTCTGTGTAGTAGTAAATCTCGAAATGCTCCGTCCGCAGCACCTTCCAGTCGAAATTCGTGTACTGGACTTTGTTGCGGCCGAAGTAATAGAATTGCGCGGACGCGGTTTGCGCCAGAAGAATGAGAAAAAGGAGATATTTGAGAAAACTGCGAATCACGATATGAAAAAATTGAACCTGTGGATGTATGTTTGGTGATTGGTTGACTGGTTAATTGGTTAATTGGTTTAATCACAAATACACCTTTCACCAGTTAACTACTCACAAATTAACCATTTCTTTGCTCAACTGATCACGCTTTTGCTAGCTCACCCTTCAAATAATCAATCACCCTCACGGGGGTAGGATCTTCGTTGTTGAGGATCGCAAGGTAGTAACTCACCCAGTCACCGGCATAGACGAGGGAGAAAATCCTCGCCAGCAGAGAGGAACCTTCACTCCACGCTTCAAGGACAGTCGATGCTTTTTTCCGAATGATGCCTTTGGTAATCTCTTCACGAACGCGCACCCGTGGACGGGTACCGACGTCCCGCAAGAACACAACAGCGATCTTCTTCATCAGCTCACGATCAACCTTCCATCCGACGATCTCGTTGTGGTTCATTTCAGGAAGGACGTGACCAAAAGCCAGATGTTTTGAGTTTTCACAGATCTGTCCCCGCCACCGAACATTGACTGCGTCGAGCCGATCAGATGCAGAATAGATCACAGGAAGTTTTCCGTGCAAACGCTTTGCCATTTTCAGAGCATCGTTTCCCGGACTTTTCAGATCTGCGTAGATCTGCGATTTCTTCCTGAGCGCGGCGACAGTCTCGCTGATATCCGCAGGGCGAGGCCTGATGAATCCCATGCGCGAGAGCGCCAGAAGGAGAGGAAAGAACGAATATCCCAGCGCTGCCCGGGGTTGAAGACCAGGCGGGACGTTGATGCAGGAATGCTCATGTTTGCGGGCCAGACGTTCGACCTCTCCGCCTGTGGTAATGCAGAGTACTGCTGCTTTTCGCCGTGTTGCATCACGATACGAGGCTATTGTTTCCTCTGTGTTGCCGGAATAGCTCGACACGATCACGAGACTGTCTCGATCTACGAAACCTGGCAGACTGTAGGAACGATTGACGAGGAAGGGAACTCGCAGCTCTTCAGCGAGGTACGAGCGAAGAAGATCTCCGGCGATGGCTGACCCACCCATGCCGGTCAGCACGATCGACCGGATAGTGTCGGATGCGACAGAGAGCAATGCTTGCTCTCCGATGCGCAGAGCTTTCTCAACTTGCAGCGGAAAATCCGCTACACATCGAAACATATCCGCCGGATCAGTTCTTCCGATCTTGTCGGATGTTATCTTTACAGGTTTTGTCGACACGAAACGCCTTTTTGCTCCTGGACTCGCGGGATCGACGACGTCCGTCTAGTCAATCGGCATATCAGGGAATTTTTTCTTCATGACCGACCTGAGATGATTTTTGATTTCGATCTCCGTCTTCAGCGACAATACGTATTTCACAATCTTCTGTGCCTCTGAGTACTTCACAGAGCGAATAATCTTCTTGATTTCGGGGAGCATGTTAGGCACGACGCTGAACTCATCGAGCCCAAGGCCGAGCAACAGGATCGTCGCAAGCGGATCGCCTGCCATCTCTCCACACATCCCCACCCAAACGCCCTTCTTCTTTCCGCGTTCAATGATGCGCCGGAGGAACCGCACAACAGCAGGATTGAACTCCTGATAGAGGCTCGAAACCACATCGTTTCCGCGGTCAACGGCGAGAAGGTATTGGATGAGATCATTCGTCCCGATGCTGAGGAAATCCACTTCTTCGGCAAGATCCTCAGCGATCACGGCAGCGGCGGGAACCTCGATCATAACGCCGACCTTGATACGCGCGTCGTACGGAACATTCTCTTTTCTCAGCTGGTGTTTCGCCTCGTCGAGATACTTCTTTGCCTCCCTCACCTCGGTCAGCGTCGAGACCATAGGAAACATCACGGCGATGTTCTTGCGTGTGCTTGCCCGGAGAATTGCCCTGAGTTGCTCGATGAACAGATCCGGCTTGTCCAGCATCACCCGTATCCCGCGCCATCCAAGGAAGGGATTGTTCTCTTTGATGGACTCCGCCATCAGCTTGTCCCCGCCGATATCGAACGTGCGGATGATGACGCGCTTTGGGTACATCGCTTCAGCAAGAAGTCTGTATTGCGTGTACTGCTCCTCTTCGGATGGGAATACCTCTTTGCCGACGATCAAATACTCCGACCGATAGAGGCCAATGCCGTCGGCTCCCTGGATCTTGATGAAGTCGAGCTCCTCCTCGAACTCGACGTTGGCAGACAACTCCACACGGTGATGGTCCAGAGTTTCCGCGGGCAGATCACGCAATCCGGCGAGCTTTGTCTCGAACTCATGGTACCGTTCGCGTTTGGCCTCGTACTTCTTGATCGTGTTTTCCGTTGGATTCAGGACGATGGTACCACTGTACCCGTCCAGAACAATCTGCTCGTGATCGTGCACCAAATGCGAGATCGACTTTAGGCCGACAACCGCCGGGATCTTCAGCGCCCTGGAAAGAAGAGCCGTGTGTGATGTGATGCCACCAAGATCCGTCGCGTATGCGAGGACATCATTGCGGCTGAGGATGACGGTGTCGACCGCGGTGAGATTCTGCGAAACTATAATAGAGGAACCTTCCAGGCGCGAGATGGCTCTCTGTTCCTGAAGATTCCGGATTACTCTGTTCCGCACATCTTCGACGTCGTGAGCGCGCTCCAGCGTGTACTCGTCTTTAGAAGCAAGCATGATTCGGTGATACTTGCCGATCTCATCGTTGACCATGAACTCAGCGTTCTTCAGTTCATTCTTGATCCGGGCATAGATTGCGTCGAAGAGGACGGCATCTTCCAGAAACATCAGCTGAGCTTCAAAGATTTTCACCTTGTCTTCCCCGAGTTTTTTCTCTGCAAACTCGAGGATTTTGCTCAGCTCCTTGTGGGAACGGGCGACGGCCTGCTCCAGTCGACCGATCTCGCGATCGACATCTTCCTGCTGAATGGAACGTTCTTCAAAGACCGGAGCCTGTTTCTGAAAAAGGAATACCGACCCGATGACGATTCCCGGCGAAGTAGGAATGCCTTTGAGAACGGTTTCTTCCTTATGTGTGCTCTCAGTTTTCAATTGATTCAGGATAGTTATTTTTCGTCAAACCCTCTGGCAAAGAGATCGACAATGGCCGTGCACGCCGCCTCTTCATCCTCACCGGAAAACCGCACAATGAGTTTTGAGCCTTGTTCCGCCGCCAGAGTCATCACGCCGATGATACTCTTTCCGTTGATCTCCATTCCGTCTTTTTCGATGAAAAACTCCGCCTTGAACTTCGCAGCGAGCTTCACGAGCGTTGCTGCCGGCCTGGTGTGAAGTCCAGCTCTGTTCCTGATCGATACCTCGCGTTGGATCATGCGTCCCCGAACTCTCTTCCTCAATATGTCCGGTTGAGCAGCATATCCGCAAACCATGCAAGCATCGCCTGCGCTCGTGATGCCG
>JBGPAN010000145.1:0-8750 GCA_041480785.1 Bacteroidota bacterium
GACGTGCCGGGATACTATCGCTCGATCAATGCCATCACGCTGCCGGATGGGAGCACGATTTTCGCTCCGCAGAGTCAGGCAAGCTCGCAGGTCAGTCTGTCACTCTCGCAGAAGATTCCATTCTCAGGGGGGCAGCTGTACTTATCATCGGGATTGAATAGAATCGACCTGATGGAGACAAATTCGCAGATCTACAAATCGAGTCCCTTCACCATGAGTCTGCAGCAGCCGATTTTCCAGATCAATACCATGCGGTGGGACATGGATGCGCAGGAACTTCGCTACAAGATGGCGACGCGGGAACTGGCAGAAGCGATGGAGGACTGTGCCAGCGATGTGACAACGAAGTTCTTTGACCTGTATATGGCGTCACTGAATGCAAGCAACGCAGCGCTCAACCTGGCGATCAATGATACGCTCTACAAGATTTCGAAGGGGCGATTCAACGTAGGGAAAATTGCAGAAAACGACCTGCTGCAAAGTGAGCTTGCATATCTGAACGCGCAGACGCAGCTGGAAAACGCGAACGTGGGCCTCAACCGTTCACAAAACAATTTGAAGACTGCGCTCGGTCTCCCGCCAACGGCGATTGTCGCGCTCCTGCCGCCATCGAAGATTCCGGATGTGGAAATCGACGCAGCCAAGGCTCTCGAGCAGGCTCTGCAGAACAGGAGCGATGCGGTGAATTTTGAGCTGCAGAGGCTGACAGCGGAACGGAATGTCAGACAGGCCAAGTAGGACAACTACTTTACTGCGACCCTGACGGCGAGCATGGGGTACAATCAACGTGCGCCGGTCTTGAACGACGCTTACAACAACCTTCTGGAACAGCGGCAATTCAGTCTGAATTTCAACGTCCCGATTTTCCGGTGGGGAGCCGGAAGCTCGGCGGTTGATGCAGCGATAGCGGACCAGAAGCGGATAGAGGTTTCCGTTGATCAACAGCGTCATGATTTCGAGCAGGAAGTCCTGTATCAGGCAGCGCACCTCAACTTGCTACGCAAACAAGTGGTCGTGGCAGCAAAGTCGGACACCATCGCCCAGCGCCGGTTTGACGTTGCAAAGGATCGTTACTTAATCGGGAAGATAGACATTCCAAATCTGTTTCTCGCGCAGAGTGAAAAGGACAACGCGCGGCGCGCAAACACGCAAACGCTCTGGGATTACTGGTCGACGTACTTTCGCGTGCGGCGATTGACCCTCTATGATTTCGAGACGAAGGAATCGTTAGTGGCGGGCAAGGGGGAATGAAGCAAACGAATCTTGCATGGCTCACATCGATGCTATCAGCGGCTGGACTATCTGGTGGTGCGGCAAGAGGAGCGTTGCGTTCAACTCGATGACGAACTGGCTATTGCAGTGGCACAAGATTCTTGACGCGAGACGGCTTACGTTTGATGGCTTAAGTAATGAGAATCCTCCGATCGGTCGTTCTTCCATTTTGCATCGCAGCACTGATGCTGCCAGGTTGCAGCAAATCAGTAAGTCCTGAGGACGATCAAACCCGGATTGTGCAAATTCCCGGATGCAAGTCCGGCCAACTGGGGAAAAGCAGTCAGTCGACTGACTCGTGCTTCACGTATCAGTTTCACGACGCCCTCGTCGTGTACTTTTGTGCAACTGCCAACTGCTGCCCAGATACCGATCGGTTTCTCATCCGGCACCAAACCCGGAGTGACACGATCCTCGTGACAATCGCGGACACAGCAGCCCATCTTTGCAGGTGCTCCTGCACCTATATGTTGCATGCGGAATTCCACAACCTGCCGGGCGACCATTACGTGTTTGTCTGCCAAAGAGAGGACTATTCCAGCAGGCTCGTGCTGTACTCCGAGCTTGTTCACAGACAATGACCTAGCCACCGAAAACTACAGCGCGCCGCCACAATGTGATCTGCCACATTGTCCACAGCCAAAAAACACAGGAGACACAGACAATGCCTGCTCCCCTGAGACTCCTCGCACAAACGTTTGTCCTGGTCTTTGCCCTGCTGCTCCCGTCCCTGCTCTTCCCGCAAGCGTATCCGATAAAAGCAGACAAGGCCATCACGTTCGAGAGCCTGACTGTCTCCGTCAACCGGGTCTCGATCCACGTTGGCAAGGGAGCCCTCGTCTTGACTGAGTGTGAGAAGGGGGTCACCGGTGCCGTCATACTCGGCAGCGGAAGCTTCTCGTTCGCGATGAAAGACACTCAATCTATTCACGACACCTTTACGAACGCCCTGCTCCGGTTTAATCCTGCAGACTATTCGGATTTCATCGCGCCGGTGGGGGCACAGGCGAGTTCGCAAGCTGAACTGATCGACCAGACAATGACCGTGCTTCGTCGCTCGTTCCTTCGTCTCTATCACAAAGGGAATGACGCTCTGATTCCGGATGCAGGAGTTCTTGCCGGCGTCCTGTGTGCCGATAACCTGGGAGACCTCATCATCAGTGAAGGCGCGGAGAGGTCGGGCGTCTACAGCCTCAGAGACCGGCGTGCGTTGTTCGATGGGGGGGTGTCAGCACCCGTCCCTTCATTCCAGACCATCTCAAAGAACTGGTTTCAGCGAGTCAATCGGCAACGTATGGATGGCATCTGGCAGAAGGAGGAAATTGCTGCCTTGGGCGAGAATTATTTCTACTTACCTGCTGCTGCGAGTGGAAAGGCATATTCCCAACGATTCGATCCGACATCAAGCTACTTCCAATCCTGGTTTGGCATGTACATCGTGAAAGAGAATGTCGCTGGCAGGTATGGTTTTGCCGGAAGTCAACCTGACGCACGGGCCATAATCAAGTTGGCAATTGCGGACCAACGCGCATGGCTCAAGAATTTCGCCGGTCTGGAAGCAGCCGTCGTTGCAGTGGATGAGTCGACTCCGATGACCTGTGAGCAGGCTTCCGCCGCCGGTCTGGGCGGCTGGAAAATCTCTGCACGCCTGATGTCAAACGTCGATGTCGGCGACAAGAATCCCCAATCCGGCCGACCCGAGTTTCTTCTTGTTGCCCCTACCGTTTGGAAAGAATGTGTCGACAGCTATGCCAGAGTTGCCCTCGATGTGGTCACTTACGTTCTCTCCAACGCCGAGAGTAAAGAAACGTATGTGATCTATTACAATGGTGTCGATTTCCTGGATAAGAACGGAACGAGGCACAGAACGCTTCCGGAGATTCAAGGCGAGATGGAGGCCATGGTTGCCAGTTTCACAGTTCCGAAGAAGTGAGATGACTTAGAGTAAGGAGTCATTGCGAGCGTTTTATGCGAAGTCCCGCTCCTGGATTTCGCTTACTGGCGGGATTCAAAGAGCGGAACAAAGAGCGGGAGATTCCCGATAGGAACGTTCGGGAATGACATCGTTTTGTTTGTCATCCCCGCATTTCCCGCTTCTGTCCCGCTGCTAAGGATCCCGCCAATAGCAGCGAGACTCCACACAGAAGGCAATTCAAATCTTGTAGGACAGGTTGATAACCTGTCCTACAGAAACCTCCCGTCCTTTACTGACTACACTTGCCAGAGATTACATGAACACTGCGAGGGGCAAATCAGGATTGTTCGAGAGTACTTTCTCAGGCGGAAGGAAGGGGAAAATACTTCTTCTTGAAGAACAGCGAGACGTTCACAAGGCTGATCAGCACCGGAACCTCCACCAATGGACCAATGACTGCAGCGAAGGCCACTCCGGAATTGATCCCGAATACCGCAATCGATACAGCGATGGCGAGTTCGAAGTTGTTGCTCGCCGCTGTGAAGGAGAGTGTCGCCGACTTTGCGTAATCTGCACCGGCTTTTTTCGCAAGGTAGAATGAAATAAGGAACATGATCACGAAGTAGGCGATGAGCGGCATTGCGATGCGTAGTACGTCGAGAGGTATCTTGACGATGTACTCGCCCTTGAGCGAGAACATGACCACGATAGTAAAAAGAAGAGCAATGAGCGTGATCGGCGAGATCTTTGGAATGAACTGGTGTTCATACCACTCCTTCCCTTTGATCCTGAGCAGCGTGAATCTCGTCACGATGCCGGCGATGAAAGGAATGCCGAGGTACACAAACACGCTTTTCGCTATCTGTCCTATCGTGATGTTGACAGCAAACGTCTGCAGGCCGAGCCAGGAGGGGAGGATCGTGAGAAAGACATATGCGTATACCGAGAAGAACAGTACCTGGAAGATAGAATTGAATGCGACCAACCCCGCTGCATATTCCGTGTCACCTTTCGCCAATTCGTTCCACACGATGACCATCGCGATGCACCGTGCGAGTCCCATGATGATCAGGCCGGCCATGTATTCGGGATAGCCGCGTAGAAAAATGATCGCCAGGATGAACATCAACACTGGACCGACGAGCCAGTTCTGGACCAGGGAGAGGATGAGCACCCGGGTGTTTTTGAATACATCTCCGAGCTCCTCGTATTTGACCTTCGCAAGCGGGGGGTACATCATGAGGATCAGACCGATCGCGATCGGGATGTTGGTTGTGCCGCTCTGGAACGAATTCCAGAAGCTGACGATGCCGGGGGATGCGTAGCCAGCGAGGACACCGAAAACCATCGCCAGAAATATCCACAGTGTAAGATAACGGTCGAGAAATGATAGCTGTTTTCTGAGACCTTTCATGCCTCTGTCCCCTTGAGGTTTTCCTCGTAGAATGTGCGGAAAGCAGACTTCATTTGATCGCGCACGCGCCGGTGCGCATTCACCACCTCTTCTTCTGTGCCCATCGTCCACGTTGGATCGTCGAATCCGATGTGCACACGGTGCTTCACCGTTCCGATGAACACGGGACAGGATTCGTTCGCATCGTCGCACACGGTAATGACATAGTCGAATGTGTGCTTAATAAACTGATCGACGTGCTTTGGCGAATGACGACTGATGTCGATTCCAACTTCTTTCATCGCGGCAATCGCATGAGAACTGACTTTTGAGGCCGGCTCTGTTCCTGCAGAATACACTTCAAGCGTTTGATCGAACGACCGAAGAAATCCCTCCGCCATCTGGCTGCGGCAGGAATTTCCGGTGCAAAGGACGAGGATTCTCTTTGCCATGGGGAGACCTACGTGGGGTTTAACATCATGGTGGTTGAGGAAGCCGGGCAGACCGAAGCGAATTCCGAGGACTTCTTCATCGCATCATTGACTATGAGGGACCGGTCAACGACCTGAAATCCCTTCTTCTCGAAGAACTTCCTTGCTGTGTCTGTGAGGAGGACAATTCTCTTGATGTGGCGCTCGATCGCTCGGGAGAGCATCCAGTCAACCAGAGACGATCCGAGTCCCTTGTTTCTCTGATTGGATTGAATTACTACGGAGCGAAGCAGCGCGTCATCGCCGTAGTATTCGAATCCCGCCACTCCGACGATGACGCCATCCTCCTCAGTAACGAAAAACTCCGTGACATTCTTGCCGAGGGATTCCGTTGGTAGCCGAGCCTGTTCGAGCAGGAATCGTATGTGTTGCTCGTTTTTTTCTGTCGCTTTTCGACAACCGATCTTCATCGCTTTCAGGATCAACTCTTTGGCTTCTCTGCGTAGACGGTGATGCTGAAGATCCCGACGCGGGTCCTTTTGAATTCTCTGAGTTGTTCCAGTGTAAGGACGCGGGCGAGGACTTCGTTCGAAATGTCAATTGTCCGTTCTTTTTGTACAGTGATGTTTGTGAACCCCGCATTCCGAATGGTTTGAAGGTATTCCTCTTTCTGTACAGCGCCGGAGATACAACCCGCATACAGGCTGGCTTCTTTGCGCAGCTCGTCTGTGAGTTCGCCTTGAAGCACGATATCCGAGATGCTGAAGTGTCCGCCGGGCTTCGTTATGCGGTATGTCTCGGCGAATGCCTTCTGTTTATCCGGTACGAGATTCATCACGCAATTGCTGACAACGACATCAGCCGTGTTGTTTTCGATTGGTATGCTTTCGATGTCGCCAAGGCGGAACTCGACGTTTGTGAATCCAAGCTTTGTGGCATTGGAGCGTGCTTTCTCAATCATCGGTACAGTCATATCGATGCCGATCACGTGTCCGGTCTCTCCGACAACTGATCGTGCGACGAAACAATCGTTGCCGGCCCCGGAACCTAGGTCAACAACGGTGTCTCCAGGTTTGATCTGAGCGAATTCTGTGGGCAATCCGCATCCGAGGGCGAGATCCGCATCAGCAACGTATCCGGGGAGCTTGGAGTAATCTTCGGCCATGACCGAAAACTCAACGTCTCCGCAACCGCAACCACTGCCGCAACAGGACGATTGGTTCTGTTCCTTTGATTGTTGTGCAATCGCGCCGTACTTCTCTTTCACCATCTCTTTGATTTCGTTATCAGTATTCATGATGAACCTCCTTAAAGTGTAGTTCTCCGCTGGATCTGGTCCAACAAATATCTCAGCAGCATTTTTTCACATCGACCATAAACTGGGACAACAAATCCTTCGCTTCGTTCCACGCTTTCTTGTCAATGCAGTAGCAGACCTTTGGACCGTCGATTTCCCCCTTGATGAGACCAACGCGCTTGAGTTCGGCCAGATGTTGAGAGACCGTCGCCTGTGACAACGGAAGCTTTTCAACAATGTCGCCGCACATGCAAGCGTTTTGATTTGCAAGGAACTGAAGTATCGCGATGCGTGCCGGGTGACCAAGTGCTTTGGCAAGATCAGCGATCCGGTTTTGAAGTGTATCGAAAGAATCTTTCTTTGAAAGTCCCATAGGTTGTCTATCGTAATATTACGATAAAAGTTACGATCATGCAAGTCTTGAGGAAGCGAATCCTTGCCGCGATTCAAGGGAACATTCTTTGTCGTCAACTTGCATGGAGGCCATGGTTCCCTTTTGAAATGACTTGAAAAACCAATAGCTTCAAGGCAATGCGTAACACTGTTCATATTGAACTGCACCTATGAACGAAGACAGACCACAGATCGGCATCGGCGTCATCATTCGCAAGGGAAACAAGGTTCTTCTTGGCATGAGGAGAGGCTCCCATGGCAGTGGGGCATGGAGTTTTCCGGGCGGACATCTTGAATTCGGCGAGGATGTCGAGCCGTGCGCCAGAAGGGAGGTGGAGGAGGAAACGGGGGCGCTCATATCGGTCGTTCGCCGTGGTCCGTTCACCAACGACATCTTTGATGAGGATCACAGGCACTATGTTACATTGTTTGTTGTTGCAGACTATGTCTCGGGAGATATTGAAGCGCGAGAGCCTGAAAAGTGCGAGCGATGGGAATGGTTTGAATGGAAGGACTTGCCCCTCCCGCTCTTTCTTCCCATCCAAAATCTCCTGAAGACCGGTTTTGATCCGTTTTCGTGATGTCAAAGAGAAGACTCAATTCTAACGGGAGAGGGTACGTTGGCCACAAAATTATTTTCACCGCTGTTTCTCAGAACCGTAGAATTCCGCAATCGCATTTTCGTTTCACCCATGTGCCAATATTCTTCCATGGACGGTGTCCCGAATGATTGGCATATGATTCATCTCGGGAGCAGAGCCGTCGGCGGCGCGGGGCTCGTGATCGCGGAAGCAACAGCAGTTACCCCCGAAGGGCGCATTTCCCCGGGCGATTTGGGGATCTGGAATGACGACCAGGGAAAGGCGTTTCAAAAGATCACATCCTTCATCGCCGCGCAAGGATCTGTGCCGGGGATACAACTCGCGCACGCCGGACGCAAGGCGTCCACTGCTCAACCGTGGAATGGGGGTGGTCCGGTGAAGACCTCGGAAGGAGGTTGGCAGCCGGTCGCACCAGGTCCATTACCTTTTGCCGATGGATATCCTTCTCCCCATGAGCTCACTCAATCTGAAATCGCAGAACACGTATCGAAATTCGCAGAAGGAGCTCTGCGCGCCCTCGAAGCCGGCTTCAAAGTCGTCGAGCTTCATATGGCGCATGGGTACCTCATGCACGAGTTTCTCTCGCCTCTCACGAACAAGCGCATCGATGAATATGGTGGCGGCCTCGAAGGCCGCGCACGTTTCCCTCTTCATGTGGCAAAGGCGGTGCGGGATGTCTGGCCGCCGGATCTGCCCCTGTTCGTCCGGATATCGGCGACGGACTGGGTGGAAGGGGGATGGGATTTGGGTCAATCGGTAACGCTTGCGAAATGGCTACGTGACATTGGTGTCGATCTGATAGATTGTTCAAGCGGCGGACTTGTTCCATACGCGAAGGTCCCTGTAGCACCGGGATACCAGGTCCCGTTTGCTGCAACCATCCGTCGCGAGGTCAACATGCCCACGGGCGCGGTCGGTTTGATCACCGAGGCTCACCAGGCAGAGGAAATTCTTCAGAAGGGTGAAGCCGATGCGGTCATCCTTGCGAGGGCCATGCTGAGAGATCCTTATTGGACAATGCATGCGGCGAAAGAGCTTTCGGTTGATTTCCCGTGGCCGGTGCAGTACGCGCGGGCAAAGATTTGAGAGATCGGACGATTTGAGGCTGGCGATGTTGGTGAAGGCGCAGAGCACCCTTCGATTCTTCGACGACCCCTTCGACAAGCTCAGGGCGGTGCTCAGAATCGAACCCTGAGCGACCTAAGTGCATAATGCGAGAGGAGCCGAAGGGTTCGACTGCGCTCATAAACAACACTCGCTCCACTCAGGGTGTGACCCGCTTCTCTTCATGGGCTCGCGAGCAAGAAAAAGTCCAAGACACATCCTGAGCGGAGGGAGCGCTTTTTGCGACCCTTGGCCCGGCAGTATAAGCTCTGTCGAAGGCCGTGCCTAGCCGATTGAGGTTGAGACCGAGGCGCTCGCATTGCCGCGGTCGTAGGATCTACTC
>JBGPAN010000146.1:0-8656 GCA_041480785.1 Bacteroidota bacterium
ATCTATTTCCAGAAAGATGCTGCCTCTAACCGCGTAGCGATTGTTACAGAACAATTCAGCCAGGAAGCTCCGCTCGCATCGACAGCCACCTACAGGATGAGGATGGAGCTTTTTTCCAGCTCGGAGAACACGTTCCGGCTGGAAGTTGCCAATCTCCCGCTACAGCTGAATGTCTATTTCCAGGATCCCCAGACCCAGGCCCGTCTGACACAGGTAAAGTACACACAGGGTGTTAATACCAAGGATGTGTCCCTCAACGTCCTCTTACCAGCCCGGGCGAACGAAGAACTCAAGATCGACCAGCCGATAAAGTTTTACGTTTTTGCCATTCCTCAGCGAAGTGGAATCGTTATTGATCGCTCCAAGACGATGACAGAAGATCAGGTGCGCAGTATGAGTATCGGATATGCGCAGCTGGAGCTGGTTCCACGGGGCATTGGACAATTCCAGATCAGGGCCCAGCAGCTCTACTATGAAATCAATCCGGATCAAACCGTTTCCATGACGCTGGATATTGTGAACGAAGGGTCGCGCTGGCTCGACAATGTCCGCATCGACGCAGATCTTCCATTGAATTGGACAAAGGTGATCGATCCGAATACGATCGATCGGCTCGACCCGTCAGCGGAACGCCGGATCAGCTTCACGTTCAAGCCGGCCCAGGATGTTGGGGTTGGGAAGTATGACATCCGCATTCGGATTTCCGGCCGTTCGGACAATCAGCCGCTCGAAGCGGAGCCGAAGACCGTTTCCATCCAGGTCACGGCGAAGGCGAGCATTTTCGGAACAGCGGCCATCATCATTCTGATCGTCGGATTGGTCATCGGAATAGTGGTGTTCGGCATTCGGATGACGAAACGATAACAAACTGCGGAAATACGAAGTACAAAATCCGAAATCCTAAATAACAAATCTCAAACGGCAGTTTCTGTTTCAATTTGCGAGTTTTGAATTTGTTTAGGCTTTCGGTTTTTGTGCTTCGGATTTGTTTGAGATTTCGGATTTAAGGTTTCGAATTTTCTGCTTTGGATTTGTCTCTTTCTTCTTCACTCATCTTCATCAATCGAGGAAACCTCATGGATCAACCCAATATTCTGGAAGCGCAGAAACTCACCAAAGTGTACGAAGACGGACTCTGCGCACTTGACCACGTCTCGTTTTCTGTCAAGGCTGGAGAGATCTTCTGTCTGCTCGGCGACAACGGAGCAGGAAAAACGACGACCATCAACCTCTTTCTCGGCTTCCTGAATCCCACCGAAGGTACGCCGTTCATCAACGGGATCGACGTAACGAAGGATCCGCTCGCTGCCAAACAGCACGTAGCGTATCTTTCCGATGTGGTCATGCTCTATCCGAATTTTACCGCGCGACAAAATCTCGACTTTTTCGCGCGTCTCGGAGAGCGACGCAACCTCAAGCGGGATGACTACTACAATGCTCTGCGACAGGTCGGTCTGCAGGAAAAGGCGTTTGAACAAAAGCTCAAGGGCTTTTCGAAAGGGATGCGCCAGAAAGTCGGTCTCGCAATCGCCATCGTCAAGGAGGCTCCAGCGATCATCCTGGATGAACCGACAAGCGGGCTGGACCCCAAAGCCGCAAATGAATTTCTGGCCATTCTCCATCAGCTACGCGCACAGGGTCGCGCAATCCTCATCAGCACGCACGACATTTTTAGGGCAAAGGAGATCTCCGACACGGTGGGCATCATGAGCGAGGGGAAATTGTTGGCCGTCAAAACGAAGGCGGAACTGGAACACGAAAACCTCGAGAGACTGTATCTCGATTATATCCAGGGCAAGGTCGCCGCTTGATTCTCCAACCTGCATTACACGCATTGAGACTATGAAGAATATGAAGGTACAGATATGCTAAGAATCCTTCTCGAAAAAGAGCTCCGCGATATCATCTACTCGACGAAATTTGCCATCACGTTCGCCGCCGCCGCCGTTCTCGTTCTGCTCAGCTTCTATGTCGGCATTCGGAATTACCAGGAGAGCATCCATGAATACGAGAATGCGAAGACCACCAATGCGGCGAACATTGCGGCGCAAACCGACTGGAGGCAAATCCAGGATCGTGTCTTCCGCAGGCCACAGCCGCTCGAAATCCTGGTAAATGGAGTGACCAATGATGTCGGCCGGACGACGGACATGAGGGCATCCGGTGAGTTGAATCTGATCAATAGCCGATTCAGTGCAGATCCGCTTTTCGCCGTTTTCCGATTCCTCGACCTCAACTTCGTCTTTGTCATCGTCTTCAGCCTTTTTGCCATTCTCTTTGGCTATGATGCCATCAACGGCGAAAAAGAATCGGGGACACTCAAACTCGTTTTCTCGAACAGAATCTCCCGCGCAAGCTTCATCCTGAGCAAATTACTCGGGAGTGTTCTGGCGCTTGGGGTACCTCTTCTGGTGCCTTTGTTGATCGGATGTCTCATGCTCCTCGGTTTCGGGATCCCCATGAGCGGCCTCGAGTGGCTTCGCCTTGGCCTGGTCATCGTTGCCGGACTTCTCTGCTTTGGAGTGTTCCTGACGCTGAGTATCATGGTTTCCGCGATGGTGTCGCGATCAAGTGTTTCCTTCCTGCTTTCGCTTGTCGTGTGGATATTCTCGGTCCTCATCATTCCGAAAGGAAGCGTGCTGTTGGCTTCTCAGATCGCTTCCGTGCCCAGCATCGATGCGGTAGAAACGCAGAAGAGGAAATTTACTGCGGACCAACGCCAAAAATGGATGCAGGCATCGCAGCAATGGTTCAGCTCTCGTATGACATCGAGCGCCTCCATGAACGATTCCGGTTTCGTGAACGCGATGGCGGCATTCCAGGACAGTCTCCAAAAGTCCACCGAGGATGCTCGGCTGGAGTTCTACAACAGACTCGACGAAGATTGGCGCAACAAGAAAGATTGGCAGGAGAAGTGGGCATTCGGGATCTCGAGAATTTCACCGACCGCCGTCTTTCAGATTGCAGCGATGAACATCGCAGGAACCGACGTGGGAATGAAATTTCGGTACATGCAGCAACTGAACAGATACCGGGAAGCATTCGCGGAGACCATGCGGAAGAAGACGGGATCTTCAGCGGACTACTTTCGGATTGTCATCCGGCGCTTCTCGGGCGGGCAAAATGATCAGGAAGAAAAACAGAAGTCCCTGAACCCGTCCGAGCTGCCGGAGTTTGTCGAGCAGCCGAGGAGCATCGGCGACGCCATGACGGCATCGTTAACCGACATGGGCTTGCTCTTGATTCTGAATGCACTCTTTTTCGCTGGTGCGTTCTATGCATTTCTCAGGTTCGACTTGCGTTGAGACTTCGCACCGTGCGCTCATAGTTACTCGAAATCGGTTCAACAGAAGGACGTGACAGTATGTGGAAACTAATAGCTGAAAAAGAACTGAGGGACCATCTCCAGAGCACGCGCTTCCTCGTTGCAGCAAGCGTCAGCATGCTGTTGCTTGTCATGAGCATCTGGATGGGCATCACGCACTACAAGGAGCGGGTTTCGCAATATGAACAAGGCGTTCAGATGATGCTTGACCTCGCATCGCAACAGAGCAATTGGATGACCGTGACGAACTCTGCCTGGCGAAAGCCTGATCCGATGGAGATTCTCTCGAACGGTGTCAACAGCGATATCGGCCGCTATTCCGATATCGGCCGCTATTCCGATGTGCGACTCGTGCGGAGTGAGTACTCCGACGACCCGATGCTGGCGGCCTTCCAATTTCTCGACCCCACCTTTGTCGTTCTGATCGTCCTGAGTCTGATCGCAATCCTGTTCACCTACAATGCCATCAATGGGGAGAAGGAGAGCGGTACGCTCAAGCTTGTGTTTGCCAACAAGATCTCCAAGGGTGAATATATCATGGGGAAGCTCATCGGAAGCTGGCTGGCCATTCTCGCCCCGGTGCTCATCTCATTTCTTATCGGAGCCCTTCTCCTCATCCTTCTGGGGATCGGTCTCAACGCATCTACGTGGGGGAGATACGGGTTCTTTTTCCTCGCCTCGGTTTTGTACTCGACCTGCTTCATGCTCATGGGAGTCTTCGTCTCGGCGATGACGCATCGTTCCAGCGTATCGTTCCTGATCTTGCTCGTCATCTGGATCTGCGCGGTTCTCATCGTGCCCAAGGCGGCGACGATGCTCGCGGGCCGGGCCATGCCGGTTCCAACGGTCGACGAGATTGAAAGCAGACTGGCAAGTTACTCCACGCAGGCGCGGATAGAGTTTTTCAACAATATGACTAAACGGTCGCGCGAACGGTTCCGATCCATGGCAGATATGAAACCCGAAGAGCGACAGCCGGCGATTGCAGCATTTCAATCGGAAAATGAGACGAAGAGAAAAGAGATGGAGCTGGGGATCACCGACTATTCCGCCCGAGTCTACGAAGACTACTACAATCAGAAAAGCCGACAGGAGCTCCTCGCGTTCTCGCTCGCAAAGATCTCGCCGGCATCTCAATTCCAGTTGGCCACAATGAAGCTGGGAGGGACCGACGTCGGTATGAAAAAGCGTTTTGAGGACGCAATGAAGGAGTACAAGGCACAGTACACGAACTATGTACAGAAGAAGGGGGGAGAAGGCCTTACCATCAGAATGTCGGCGGGTCGCGGATCGACAACGGGTTCAATGACAGGTCCACCGCAGCAGAAGATCGACATCTCCGAGATGCCGAAATTCAAAGATCCGGAGTACTCGTTTGGCACGTCGGTCACCGGAGCGTTGTTTGACCTGGGATTGCTCACCATCTTCAACGTTCTTGCCTTCGTCGGCGCCTTTGTCGTTTTCCTGCGCTATGATATGAGGTAACAGACAGCGACCGACGAAAAAGATTGTCACGGTTTGGACCGCGACACCCGAAGAATGGATTGAGCCGTTGTGTAGAGTCTGCTCCTGACACCCCCACTCGTGTCTATGTGTGGTGCCGTTTCAGGCCCATTGGCGAGCAGGCTTCATTCCGAGACATCGAGCGCCCTCTTCGGGCCACAGGATCACCATATCCCTCTTATTTGTTTGAATCAGGACCGTAGTCCTGACACGGGCGGAATCACTGAAACCCGGCACCCTGTGAATGCTTGAGTTGTGACCGTTATTTCATCAGCACGAGCTTTCGCGTCTGCAATGAACTCCCACTTTGCAGACGGTAGAAGTACACACCGCTGGAAAGTCGTGATGCGTCAAACACTGCCTTATGCGTTCCGGCTTCGAGTTCTCCTTCCATAAGTGTTGAAACTTCCCGGCCGAGCAAATCAAACACTTTCAGCGTCACGAAGCCACGAACCGGCAGTTCGTAGTCAATCACCGTCACAGGATTGAAGGGATTGGGGAAATTTTGCTCCAACATGAAGCGATGTGCGACAAAAACTTCACGGCTGGTTTGGGCGGATGTGGCGATTGAAGTAGAAAATGCGCCGGGTGGACCTGATGTTGCACGGTTCTTTCCATCATAGTCGCGTGGAACGGAGTTTGTAAGATTGCCCAGCGGGACAAGCGGTCTTGATGGTCGATCCGTTCCAGAAAAACTCGGTACGAGCATTGTTGTGGACGTGAAGATAGGGCTGTTTCTGGCAGGATGGAAATCAAGTCGGGTTGTGTCGACAAACTTCGGTTCCAGCACGTTGATGATGTTGTCGTGCAGGAGTTGAGTGCTGTTGCAGGTTGGATTTGAACCCTGACCGCCAGAGTTCTCGTCAAGGCCCAACGGTTTTGACGGTGATCCATTCCAAATTAGATTCCCCTTGATCTGCAGGTTCTCATCGGAGAGAACGGGGTTCGGGAGATTACTGCTTTGCAGGAACGTGGGCGATTGGTCAGAGGCATCATATGGTCCACGGATTTCGAAATGGCCGCCGAGGGTCGAATCCTTGCCGGGATTGTAGATGATATTGTTGTAGAAGTAGACGTTTTTGTTCGGGATGCAATCAACTTCATCGCCGTAGCCAAGTGGCGGGGTGCTCCATGGGCCTGGGCTCCAGCCGCCCAGTTGGTGGTGAACGTTACAGGTGTCGTTTTCAGCCCCGTCGCATCCACGCTGGCCGAGTCCGAATGAAAGAAAACTCCTCGCGTCACTCGTGTCGATCCCAACCTTGTAGAGCGTGTTGTATGCAATGAGGATATTGTAACCGCCCAGCACGGCGACGCCGGCGTACGCTGTGTGATGTATAATGTTGTTGATGAATTTCAGATCGTACGCCTCGTAGTGCAGCCAGGGGGCAACCATAAAATCAAAACCTGCACCTTGTCCTGCCGAGACACCGAATCGTTCCGCATTATAGACCAGATTGTCCTCAACCCGTATTTGTGCAGTCCCGCCTTTGAGGAGCAGACAATCGACGCTTGCGTCGTGAATCGCGCAACCCTGGATATGTCCGTACTCAACACCGACATAATCGAGAGAGAACCAGAATGCGCCGGAAATATCGCAATCTTCCACATAGATGTACCGAACCTGATTGACCTTCAGAGACTCCTGCGCTTTTCTGGTGGTTCCATCAGAACCGTTGATGCGGCAGTTTTTCAGGAGTATGTGATCGCCGTCTGCGAAATGGACTGTATTGCCTCCGCCATCTGACGATGGATCGGTGACAAAATCCAATCCCAACAGATAGACATAGCTGATATCTCTAAAATCAAGCGCACTGTAGAGCCGTGCCTTCCATGGACCATCAGCGGACTCGAGGATGATAGGGGAGTTGAACGTGCCGTGACGTTCGTCGAGGTATCGGCCGACAATCATGTTTGTTGTCTGGTCGCGGTAAACATAGTTACCAGCCACCAGGCTGATTTTGTGCCCGGTCGTTGTCGCGGTTCCGGGGAGCGAGGCCCACGCTGCAGAAATCGTCAAGAAGGCTTTGGTGCGGGAACTGCCGTCGTTGTTATCGTTCCCGTCCACGGGGTCTACCCAAAGAGTTTTCAACATTGGGGAACCCATGTCGTAGTATTTTGGATCGAATTGTTGTGCAATTGAAGAGAAAGGTATTACGAAAAACAGGGCTGCTGGAAGTATTGCAGAGAGGACAAACGGAGATCTGAAGGATTTCATATTCCCTCCAAGCGACATTCAGGTGAATTGAAGTCTGCACCGCAGGTGTAGAAAAATGCTGGCTTTCGATCACTCGCTCAATTCAAGTGAACCTTCTCCAGACTACCGCTTCGCCGTAGAACGTTCATGTAGCAACATGAAACCTAGCGAGAAATGCCCCATTTAGCAAGGCTTGAGATAATCGCCTGTCTCTATGATCCGATCGAATGGCTTGTTTCGTGCGCCTGAAGGAAGGAAAATGTAACTGCGAATATCGAAATGGGAATTGCGAAATGAAGATGGCCTAGTTCGCAATTGGGTTGCTGTGGATCGAAGAATTCACTATCTTCTCAACACGCATTAAACCTTCTCCGACCAGTACTGTCGAAAGCGAAAATGTAAGGAGGAATAGAAAATGAAGGCATCAAGATTCATAGTTCTGTTTGCATTGGTGAGCGTTGGGGCAGCGCTCTTTTTCACGGCGTGCAATGATCGAAATAATATCAGCGGACCTAGGCAACTCAACTTCGAAATTGCCCAGTTCGCTATCATCGACTTCAGCGACGTCGAGAATGGAATCGAGGATGCTACCACCGAGACCGAAATGGCGTTCAACAGCACGATGCTGAATTACACCGTTATGGGCGGTGACGGGCCGTTGACTCCGGGGAATCCCGGGCTTATGGGCATGAGGTGGTTCGATCGCTACGACTTCGGAAAACATCTTGGCTTCTTTTTTAGGCAACTCAATCTGACGGACGACCAAAAGTCCGCCGTCCGCGATTTGGCCAAGACATTCCACGACAATATGAAACCACTTGTCCGGCAGTTCTACGATGCGAACAAGACCATCATCCAGGACGCAAATACCAGCCGAAAGGCAATCATGGACCAGGTAACGGCCGGGACGCTGACACGAGCAGAAGCTGCCGCGAAGATCAAGGATTTGAATCAGCCAACGCGTGACAAGATCAAAGCCAATCCTGCCTCGCAAACAATAAAGACGGCGATGTGTGCAGAGAGGGACAAACTCTTCGCAGGGGTGAAAGGCAAGCTTCAGGGAGATCAGATTACGAAGTGGGAGAACTGGATCGCGAAAATCAAGGATCCCTGTGTTCCATAATCCTGGCGAGTGCACTCCAAATCAAGAAGCCGGTCCATACTTGACCGGCTTTCTTTTTTTTGCCATTTCAGCATCAATCAGTGCTCTCCTCAACCACCAGCATCCCTCGATTCAGATCAACGTTGTCCCACCGCAAGTTCACAACTGCTGTTGTTGAGCGGAGTCGGTTGGAAAGGCGTTCACCACCATTCACCAATCAAAAATTCTTTGCGGCCTGAAGGGAACCGGTGCCTGAAAATTTGACGATGCAAGGAGGAGCCCGATGGGCACAGTTGCCTGGGGATTGTCGATTTTGCGTTTTGTGCACCCCGCCGTCGTTGGGAGGGGCTGATTCCTGATTTCCGATTGGAAGAACAGTCTTCAAATCATAGATCGCAAATCGGAGATCATCAATGTATTGTGCGCCTGAAGGGAGTTGAACCCCTAACCCTCAGCTACGTAAGTCCGTCCTTGGTGAGCAGTGAAAAAACAAACGATGAATGCTCTTCAAAAACAAAACTGCGAGCGAGCC
>JBGPAN010000147.1:0-8574 GCA_041480785.1 Bacteroidota bacterium
CCGCAAAGGTGGGCGACACCATCGTGATTGAATCCGGCGTAGCTATTTCGAAATCAGAACAAGAACACACAAGTGAAATTTGACGGAGGCTCCAATGTGTTTGGCGATTCCTGGAAAAGTACTGAGCATTGACACCAGCGTACAACCTACGATGGGAGTGGTGAGTTTCGGAGGCATCGAAAAGCGAGTGTGTCTGGAGTGGACTCAGGATGTCGGCATTGGCGACTATGTCATTGTTCACGTCGGATTCGCCATCAGCAAGATGGACGAAGAAGAGGCGCTCGAGACGCTGAAGCTGATTGCGGAGATCGACGGCGGGCTGGATGAGCTTCAGGGTCCCGATGATGTCAAGTAACTACTCCGACTCCGGCGTATTCTATGCATTCCGTGCTGTGCTGGTCGTTTCTGTCGTTCCTTCCTCTCACACCTTCGTTCCAATCTGCACGAAGCGGCCTGCCCTCAGCCGTTAAAAGAATATCACGTAATACCAATCTCTATTACACACTATTACAGCTGTGGTTGTCTGATTGCTCTCCCACTCGACGAGTCAGCAACATTTGATGGACCAAGTGCTTACGACACCACCATATTGAAACGGATTGATCATAGTACGCACTCCGCGTAACGCAACGTGCGTAATTTCGTCGCCCGCGTTGCCGAAATTGCCGCCCCGTGGTCGCTGTATTCATTTGTTCCCCTCCACAATCGGAATTTCATCCCTGAAAGAGCCCATAGCAAAACTGCCGGAGCAATTTACGTTGCTTTCCAAAAAAACCTTGACATTCAACTCCCAACGATGTATTTTATTGTAGGTTTTGTCCAGTGCCTCTGAGTAGGCTCGATAGGGTTCGCCCCGCTGGACTTCATTTAGAAGAGCCCGATGCTGAAGATAGCAATCGGGCTCTTTCTTTTTCAATTCGACCAACCAATTCCGTCCAGTGATGGTTATCGGGAAATACCTTCAAGCCGTCAATCTTTTCAGAAGGAGTAAGGGCACTCTTGTAGAAATACTGCAGCAGCCTTTGAAAATGAGCATAGTGTTCGTTCACACTCCTGAATGCACGGTGAACATTATATGCGCAAAGATCCGCCAGTTGCACGCCGTTGGAAAGATAGCTTTCGACGAAGAAGGGCATCTCAACGACGTGTTTTAGTCTGATTCCCGCTGTTGTTTGATTCCTCTGGAAATACGCGTGCTTCATGGCAACAGACCGATTCATCTGCTTGCTGGTATTATCGAGCACATAGATTGCTTGCTGATTCCCGTGCTCGTTTCGGATGAATGTTTCCCCACGCTCCAGAAGCAACTCTTGTATTCGATGTATTGACCTTCGCCGGACTGCAGCAATATGTCCAGACTTACTTTCACGTGTTAAGCGTCCACCTCGATTCCTTTTTCATTTTGCATTTCAGGTTTTCCTTGTCATCGCATCTCCTCCAAACTTTCTTTGATATCTTTGAGTTCTTTCTTACTCAGCCCCCACTACTGCAATCTCCTGCTCCCCGCCTCCACTTACGTTTCGGCGGGCAGGCGTGACGCCGTGCAGCTCGTACGCCACTTGGTCGATCTCTCGCTGCAATGCGCTCATGTCGAGGGCAATCAATTATTCTTTTTGTTCAGTAGATTTGCTACCACCCGTGTGATTATTTCCTTTTCTGCCGGACGGCTTTCGGCAATAAGAAGCGTCATGGCAACAAGAGCGTTCTCGGCAAGGCGTTTGGTGCCATCTCCACGATAAAGGATTCGATTCTTCTCAAGAAACCAAAGGAATAATGCAGCTGCTATACGTTTGTTGCCATCAACAAAGGAATGGTTTTTCACAATGAAGTACAACAAATGAGCAGCTTTCTCCTCAATACTGGGATAGAGATCTTTTCCACTAAAAGTCTGAAAAATACCGGCTAGTGAACCATGAAGGCTTTTATCCTTTTCACGTCCGAATAATTCGGAAGCTTGAAATTGCAAACGCAATCGACCGATGAGTCTTGTTGCTTCTTCATACGTTACCGGTATGACAGACCGATCCGTTGCAGCCGTGACCGCGACCCGTTGATGATCATAATCATCCAGCAAATCCAAGGCAAACGTATAGTCTTCCACTACATGCAGCAACGCTTTTGCTTCATCACCGGAAAGATCCCGACGCTCGGCATATTCGGTAATGAGATGGACTGCCTGGTGCAGTTCTTTCAGCCGCCGGTCATTGATCGTAAATCCCTTCACGAGATGTTCACGCAACACACGTGTTGCCCAGATCCTGAACTGAGTGCCGCGCTTAGATTTTACCCTATAGCCTACTGAAATAATAACATCAAGATTGTAATGTGTTACGTCGTAGCTTTTACCATCTCGTGCAGTTGTCCGGAATTTCCGGACAACTGATTTCCCCTGTAATTCCTTCTCTTTGAAGACGTTACGAACGTGTTCCGAGATCGTGCGTTTATTCTTATCAAAAAGTCTCGTCATTTGATCTTGAGATAGCCATACTGTTTCTTCTTGCAGCTTCACTTCTATCGCTGCCTGACCATCCTCAGCTTTGAAGATAACAAGTTCGCCTCTGTTCTCTTCTTGTTTCATCATTCTGTCCTCTCCACAATCTTGATCTCTTCCTCCGTCAGCCCGTACAGCTTGTAGACCAGTTGGTCGATCCCTCGCTGCAACGCCGTCGTATCCGCGGCGGGATGTTAGGCGAAGGCGGCGGCACCAGGAGTCAAGTTTGAAAAGTTGCGAAGCCAGTCCGTCGGATACGATGACTCCCTAGGCGGCATAGAGTATTTCACCCTTCTCGAGGATTTCTCCGAGAAATTGGTCTCCTCGGGCAAGTCGATCAGTGATTTCCTCGGGAGTCAAGATGAGAGTTTCGATTGCGACCTTTCGAGCTGGGTCGGAGAGAATGTGACGAACGGTTACCCATCGATCGATGAAACGATCGGTGGTGTCCTTGACGATCAGGAGATCGATATCACTGTCAGGGTTTGGAGATCCGTAGACGTGGGAGCCGAAAAGGATGACCTTCTGAGGACTGTAGCTCCGCAGAAGTTTTGTGAGGAGTTGTTGAGCAAGATTGTGAATTTCTGGTGAGATCACGATCGGATTACCTTCTGATTGAACATACGGAAAAATCGTAGCCGCCGCATGTTATGCGTACGTGGACGCCCACCGGTCATAGCCCCTATTTATCTTCGAATGACTGATCCGGAAGCCGCTGCAAATTGCGCAGGAATCTTTCGTGATTGAACGGACTGCCAGATTTCATGATCCAATAGGTTTCCGCGGCTATAACGGATGCGATCAGCACTTTCGCATCCTCTTCGCTGTACCCCTCCGTACGCAACCGGTCTAAGGTCTGCCGAGTCTCGGGAGGATCATTGTCGCGCAATTGGTTCTCGACAGTGTCGAGATACGCGGCTTTCAAATGGGGATTATGACTCCGCGATTTCATCGCTGATTCCTCTGGATATGTATGTCACTTCTGAGTCTCCCGCCTCAGTTTTTCATTTTATCGAGCTTGGCCAGCAGCTTCTTTCGGCTGTTCGATTGATTGTGGTACCAATCAGTGCTCCAAACTCTCAGGATACCCCATCCTTTTTTCTCCAAGATACTTTGTCGCCAGATGTCATTCATTCTGGCCTTCCAACCAGCATGATACTGCCGCCCATCGCATTCTATTCCGCAAAGATATCGACTATCGCCTTCTTTAACCTTAACGCCAAGATCGATACGAAAACCACTCTCCCCAACCTGAAAGTCAACATGGTATCCGTTTTCAGAAAGGAACTCAGCCACATCAAGTTCAAATTCAGAATCCGGCAAGTCTCGATGAGCACCAAGCCGTATCACTGGACGTGCGCCCAAGCTCTGCAGTATCCTGTTTGCTTCTTGTCCATCGCCGATGTCGATGGCACGCGCATAACACATGTACTTCCAGAAGAAATAGTTGTCACTATCTTCAGCTTTCGCTTCGTTTGAGATGTTGTCAATATCCAGAGAGGTCAAAATTCGCATGCCAATTCTCGCACGTGTAACGGCAACATTAAGACGACGTCTTCCTTTCTCCCGTGGAGTGATTGCACCAAAGTTATGGGTTTGTCCACTGTACGTCGTTGCCAACACGATGATATCCCGTTCATCGCCTTGGACATGCTCCACACTTCTTACAAAGAACCCAACGTCCTCTCCATCGTCACTCCGACGTTCTCGTTCTTTGTTGAGTCGCACCGCAAACTCCTCGTCTGCCTGAGCAACTTCATCTAGCAAGTCAAGGATATATTCTTTTTGCCGGACGTTGAAGACGATCACCCCAACCGAGTGAGAAGTCGAAGCTCTCCAAATACTCCTGACGGTTTGGATGACATTCTGCGCCTCGATTTCATTGATCCCATCTTGGAAAACTCCAGGGATGTAGTCAATCTGGATCGGTGATCGCAGAAAATCGGGCAGTCTAGAATTCCCACTAGGCGCAATGAGTCTGCCTTCGTAAAAGGCATAATTTGAGAAGTCGATCAATTCCTTACACTCAGATCGATAGTGAACCATCAGTCTCTTGCGATTGGGCGTACCTACCGAAGCGACATGCTCCGCCGCATCAAGCAAGCAATACTCACCCTCCGCAGCGACGAGTCTGTCCTTGTCTGGTGTGATCTCATCCTCTTCCGATACACTCTCATCGTCCGCTTCATCATCGGGAATTGAGGACACGAAGAAATCTGATGGCGGCATCTGCATGCCGTCCCCAGATACTACCACGGTCTTGGCTCTATAGAGTAATGGGAGAGTATCAGCAACGTACATCTGAGATGCTTCGTCTATGATTAGGAGGTCAAATATCTCCGGTTTCAACTCAATCATGGAACTCGCTGATTCAGGATTCGTTAGTAAGACGGGGTGCAGTCTTGTTGCTTTGCTAAATCCTTGACTGTACAACTTACGCAGAGAGGTTTTTCTGATCCTTCCCGCACGACGCAATCTCAAAAGATTATGCCCATCCAGGTAGCGCACATTCTCCAGTCGACTCGAAAACCTTGATTGTATTTCCTCGATATCCTGCCTTTTCCTCTTCTTGATTAGTTGGGCCAAGTTCTCCCTCATCTCCTTCATGTGAGATGATGGGTCTAACAGGATTTCATGTTTTTTCCGCAGTTCGTCAATCCAAGATTGGCACACGAAGGATTCAACTATTGTTGGCCACGATTCGACCTGCTCCATGCAATTCTTGAAGAGCATCGAGAGGAGCTGGCTGTTCACGACCTGTTTGTGCAGGTGGACAATTGTTGGCAATAAGCCTATCGACTCATGAAGATTCTTATACTGGTCATAGAAACTCTCTGATGAGCGAATACTCTCGAGAAGCTCAAGCACAGACTTCGTTGGAATCCACTCACCAAGCTGTCTTGTCAACACTGCAAGCTGTCCGAATGTCAATTCAGCTTGTCGATGATTTTCAGGCAAAAGGGAAATGCAGTGGCTCATTGCTATTGGATGTTCTGCAAACCAAGCGTGCTCTTCCCCATGCAAGCGCCGGGGGAATTGGTCTGCAAGCACTTGGGCTAGTTGTTTCGCTTCAAAAACCAATGACCGTATTTTGTCAAAATCTGAGGGTGGTATGTGTAGATGAATAGGTATCTCCCGCCAGGGGTTCGTCGAATATTCACAAGACTTGAACAAATCGACAAAGTTCCTTACTCGAGAAACGGCATCTTCAAGCTCTTTAAGATTAGTAATACAGTCTTCAATATGTTTGAAATCTGAAAAAAGATCCTTATAGGAGCCATAGACATTGTACCCACGCTTCTCGTACCGACATTGCCTTGCCAAGAGGTTTGGATATGAGAGGCGGCTACTATCAAATGAGTCATGGAGAGCCTTGGTCGCTTTGTCAAGATAGTCCTCATGCTCAGAAATGGCTTTGCAAATCTTTGTTCGTTCCGCGAACAATGGCCGAGCGTCAAAATCCGTTTCAATATTCTTAAGGTTCCTTATGATTCGTGCTCTGTCCGCCGATGGAGCTTCGACAAGTTCGACAAGTTCCCCCAGACCCACAGCATCAAGTCTTTTCCGCACGACATCCAAAGCAGCCCGCTTCTGACAGACAACAAGTACTGTTTTTTCCTTTTCCAGTGCATCGGCCACCAGATTGACAATGGTCTGAGACTTGCCAGTTCCCGGCGGTCCCTGAAGAACCAAGACATTCGCCTCGCGCGTTTGCCAAATGCATGACTCTTGACTGTGGTCGCTTTCGGTTACGAGCCATTTCTGAGGCTCTTCGGGTTCTCTAGCTTCGACAGATTTCTTTTCCGGATCTGGAAACAAAAAGTACTTCAAGAGCCCGCAATTCTCCGGGTCGTTGGACAGCAAACCCTCAAGCTTGTCAAGGTCATCCAATAGAGCTTGACCTTTAAACGATCCATGCCCTAACACGCACCACGGCAGAATGCATGGATCGGGGTGTTGAGAAGTCAAAGTCTTAATATCGGCTCGACTACCGCAAGGCGCTATCAGAGGAATATCCTTTATGCACTCTCTCCAAGGAGACAAAAGCTTCTCAATTTCTGCGCTGATGGTGTCGATGTTTAGTTCGTCTTCTGACCCTTCAGTATTCAGATCGATATCGAATTCCAGTTTCAACCACGCGAGGAGTATTCTGTTCAATACTCCTTCTTCAGCTTGATTGTCGTTGTCTGTCGAGCGTTGCAGCTTGACTTTGGAACCATCAACACTTAGCGAAATTGGCCAAAGGATGAGAGGAGCTACGACGAAACGACCGTCTTCTGTTGGGGCATATAACATGGGATATGCCAGATAAAGGCTATGCTGTCCTGTCGTGTGTCTGAACTCTTCAACTTCTGTGATTATCTTCCGCACTTTTGTTGACACAACTCTCGCGGCATTTAAAATGGTTGCCGCTCTCGCCGGTTCGGACAAGATTGTTGCAAGCAATGCTGAAGGAGTAGTCACGAAGTACCCGCCTGGAGCTGGTCCGTTCGCACTTACTGGCGCATTCGGCATGACCCCCTTGAACAAATCAAAAAGGTCCACTCGATAACCTCCTGGAACAAAGTGAAGCATGGGGCTTCGGTTAACAAGCCTCTGAATCAAGTGGCGACGTTGATCTTTGAGCACCTCGACGGGCGATGTCATGATTACTACCTGATTAGCATTGCTACAAGAATACCGGAGCTCAGAATCAGCTGCGCAATTATCAATATGGTTAGTACCTTTTGAGAACGATGGATTCTCTGTTTTTCAGTCTCAAATGTGGTGGAGAGCTTTCTGATAATCGTACTTATGTCATTGGCAGCCTGATGTATGTCCTTCTGAAGACCGCTGACGGCTACCGATTGAGAATTGCGAAGCTCTGCAATTGCAGCGAGTGTCTTATCCCCCACCTCCAAAATCTTGGAATCAATGGATTGAGAATGACCGTCCACGGTGCTAATGATAGCTCGCTCGGTTTCCTTGATTTCCTTCGACACCCGTTCTGCGTGCTCAAGCTGATCCTTGCCAAAGCCCAGAAGCATCCAAAGAACAGCTGGCAGTATGTCATGATCAGTGAAGGCCCCTTGTTCAATCTTTTGGGCCGAGGGAGCCAGTTTGTCATTTAGTTCTTGAAGGAGATTTCTCATGATTACCTCTGCGTGGTGTTTGTTTGGGTCGCCGACGGCTCCCCTAACTTAATAAATTCGCTGATCTCTTTCTCGCGTACTAGCGCTCCCACCGCGTCGCACCAACATTGGCAAGCGCTGGCACGCAACAATCAAGATAATCCAGCATCCTCCGCTGCAGATACACACTCCGCACTAAATGAACTAACCTCGACTGACCGTGTTATAGTTATGCTCAAGTACCAGCCCATCAAACATAAAGCCATTGCGAACTCCTTCTCTGTACTATTGTGTGAGCGACGCCATTGAGCGAGCGAACGAGCTCAACACTGCTTTGTAACAAATTTGATTTACAACTGGCCTGCACATATTAGCCCGCGAGCGTCGGTTTCCCGCTTGCTATGTGCCGCCGCCGTCAACCTGTTTGGATGAATAGAAATTGTGTTGTTCTGCTTCCTTGACCGACATTGCGATGAGGGCACGTTTGTTCCTGAGATCTTCGGCGTATGCAGGATCGGGACACTTACAGACTAGTCCTCGGATGTGGACGACATAGATCAACCAACCGAAAAAAACTAGTTTGATCCGGGTCTCATCTTGCGCGTATTCAGGATAAATGCGATGATAGCAGTCGTATCGTCTGGAGGTGAAAGATTGAACTGTGATTCGATCAGAGGGTTCGCCGGTGACGATATAGGTGCGAATGAAATCCAGGCGCCTGTCGAAAGCGAATTCATTGAGAACTAGGCTGCAGAGAAAGTTGTAAGCGATCAGAACAACTAGACGTGGGCTCATCTCTGGTTTCTCTATTGCCGGAAAGAAGGACTCTATTGCCCAACGTACGGCTCCGAGTGATTGCGAGAGAGACACCTTTTGGTTTTCAGGTGTTTCCTTGAGCCTTTGAATCGCCGATTCAATCATGTCAACCGTGAAGCGCTCCTTGGCGAGCATCTGCCTGATGTTCTTCTCTCC
>JBGPAN010000148.1:0-8564 GCA_041480785.1 Bacteroidota bacterium
ACTGTCGGATAGCCAAAGCGGCTGGTGGCCTCCAGGGGAAATGCGCCTTGTTCGTTGACAATACAGTTGATATCGAAAGCCCCGCGAAAGTTAATCTCTTTGAGGTACGGCGCCTGCACCTGTTGAAAGAATGGGTCATAGATCTTGTCGCGTGGAAACCCATAACTTGTAAGGCTGGCAAACGCGTTCTGGATTGCCTGGCGAGAGATGAAGCTTTCGAATGTCAACGCAACGATGACAAAGAAGGCCGTCACAACTGCGAACCAGATAAGGATGGACTTCTTGCGCTTCTCGAGTTGCGGGCCGTGGAGGTGCTCGCGTTCCCGTATCAACGAAGCAATCCCATATGCGGCAAGAATGGGGACAAAGATCTGGATCAGAACCAGAATCATCGATGGAATGCGAAACTTGTTGAACATCGGAAAGAACTTGAACATCAGGTCATAGACGAGGGAGAACTCCTTCCCGAATGCAATCAGCAGCGAGAACACAATCATCAGTCCCATGTACTGCACAAAAGGATCTTTCCGATTTCTTGCGAATCCATAGACTGCCAACAGCAGGATAATCAATCCCATGTACTGGGGAGCGTGCGTAAATGGCATAGGTCCCGAATAGAAGTTCGCCATCCGCTCCTGGTTGTTCGTGAAAACACCTTTGTACTTTTCCAATCCGAATCCATACCAGGATGGCACAAGCCACGTCATCATCTCGCCCGGTGCGAATGACCAAGCCGTGGCATAATCGTAATCAAGTCCGCCCTGCACAGTCTTCGAGTCCGTCGCCTGGCTGGTATTCACAATCGGATTCGAGCCGCGAATCGAGTACGAGCTGTACTCCCAGACCGAAAGGTACTTGTCAGAATCCATGGAGAACGCCAGTGCACTCGCAAGCAGGAAAACAACGCCGGCTCGGAGCACACCCTTCCAGGTAGGTGATGACCCTGGCTCGGCTGTCTGATCTGTCTTCACCAGAAACGACCTGACGAGCATGAAGGCGAGATAAATACCCACTGCCAGATAGACGTAGAAGATCATCTGTACATGGCTTGGCATGTACGAGAAATGGACCAGCAACACAAGGAGGAAAGCCTGCCACCAGCTGAAGCGCTCCCGCAGCCGCTCGATACAGTAAAAAATGAACGGAAAGAACGCCATGACGGCGATCTTCGTGTTGTGTCCTGTCATTATCCAGATGATGATGTACGTCGAAAATGTCGCCGCAAAAGCAGCGATGAATGCAGGAAATTTACTCTTCACCTTCTCGTATGCGAGCAGATAGATGCCACACGCAAATACAAAGTAGAAGAAAACAACCCATCCCTCGGGAGGATTCAGAATCAGATAGCTGAATATTGTATGGGCGTTCCCAAGAATCTGAGCCGTAATGTCGAAGAATCGATCCGCTCCCGTCGTGAGGCTTCCATAAGAAGGCATGCCGCAGAAGATGTACGGATTCCAGAGAGGAAAAATTCCCTCCGCTTTGGCATCAGCAAGAAATGTGTCAAAGCTCCGGCTCGCGATCTGGTCGACGTCGTTGAAGGTCTTCCCGCTGAAGACCAGCTGGTTGAAGAACACCACGAGGCTCAGGAAGAGAAGCGCAATGGCGACGGCGTGCTGATAGCGTTCGGGAATCAGTGGCGATTCACCAGCAGTCTGTCGGCTGCCGGCTCGTTCTTTATGTGTTTTGCTCATGGGAGTGTTGGAGGTGGGTTAATGCCGGGGATTGAGGGCATCGAGAAGCGCCGCTAGCTGGCGCGTGACTTCTCTTCGATCATATCGCTTCACTGCCTCCCGATCCTGTTCAGAATTTGGCCTATGATAGAGATAATTCTCATAACATTCAATGAATGCTGCCTGTATTGACGGAATGTCCTGATTCGCTGCCACGGAACCCGAGCGTGTTTCGCGCATCAGCTCAGCGATGGCGCCCTCAGGCGCTAGAGCAATGATCGGACGCTGTGCGCCGATGTACTCGAACACCTTTCCGGGAACAATCTCGTCGCTTCCCGCTCCTGCTTCGTCGACGATCAACAACAATGCATCCGATTGGAGGAGAGCTTCGACGCTTTTGCTGTGGGGAAGATATGGGATCAGTTCAATGGAATCATGCAGCGAAGAGTTCTGCAGCATCTCGCGCACTTCTCCTCCGAATCGACCGATGAACTTCAGGAGAATTTTCTGCGGAACCACCTTCCCAGCGCTCACTAATCCTTCCACAGCGTGCAGAAATGTCTTCGGGTTACGTTTTCCGTACATCGAACCTGTGTATGTAACGGTGAAGCGGGAGTTTTCCCGCGGCTCGAGATCCGGATAATCGTCGCGGTCAAATCCGTTTGGGAAATACTGCAACTTCTGCCTGTTGATCGTTGGGACTTTCGACGTGATGTCCTTCAGAATCCCGCGCCAGGCTGCTTCAATTGCATCTGCGTCGCGAAAGACGGAACGCTCGAGGTGCTTATCAACGATGCGCGGTAATATCCAGCGGTCGGGAGTTGAAAGAAACCCTGTCCAGGGATCGCGGAACCCTGCCACCCATGGAATGCCCGTCGCACGGTGCAACTTGCGCGCTATAACAGCAGTTGTGTAGGGAGGCGATGATGAGTAAATGGCGTCGATCTTTTCGTCCCTGATGATGTTGAGACCCTGTGGAACAGCGTACGGATACCAGCCGATGCGTGCGTCGGGGATGAAGAAGGATGAGCGAACAAGCTCCGCCGCGGTTTCCATTAAGGACTTCCTTTTGCCCCCCTGAGAAATGTTTTCAACATCAACGGGAGCGTTCGCGGGTTTACCGGTCAGCTTTCGGTAAAGTCGGTAGGGTTCGAAGATCTTCGTGCGATAGACGACCGTATGCTGCGGAATTTCAGCAAGGAGCGATTCATCGCGGGCGGGATAGTCGCCGTCCTGTACTGTCAGCACCACCGGCTGCCAGCCGAATTCAGGCAGGTACTTGACAAACTTCAGCACCCGCTGAACCCCCGGCCCGCCTGATGGGGGAAAATAGTAAGAAACGATGAGAACCTTCTTCACGCCTTTGGAAACTCGATATGTTGGAGGCCCAGGGAACTACGGTTTCGTTGCGACGACAATGAGGCCGGTCCCGGTCTCATTGACACCAGCGTAATCAAGATACATAAGAAGGAGTGTAAATGGAAGCGTGAGGAGGTAGTAGAAAGGAAGGATGATGAAAAGCACTTTGCTACGGTTGAGCATCAGCATAGGGTACTTGATGCCAAGTCGCCACGCCATCGATCCCCATGGTCCATAGGCGAATTTCACTGAGTCAACGCGAAAACCCACAGACGCCAACTTCGTTCTAATTTCGTCAACGCCGTATCCGTTACGGGCATGTTCCTCGATGAAGCTCTCATCCTCGGGTCCATGAACATCCGATCCGCCAAGATTCGACGGAGTATTGACCAGTAATGTGCCGCCAGAGCGCAGACTCCGATGAAGATTTCTGAACACTCCGACGTCGTCCGGGATATGTTCCATGACGTCGACGGAAATGGCCAGATCGAACCGACTGTCGTGTTGTATGTTTGTGAGATCTTCGATGGCGAATGACGCGTTTGTCATGCCAGCGCGTTGGAAGAAACGGGTGCAGTCATTGATCTGTTCTTCTTTGACATCCACAGCGTAGATGGTTGATGACCGAAAGCGTGTTGCACAATAGTATGAATACTGACCGAATCCGCAGCCGGCATCATAGATGTGCACCGGGCCTTTGATTTTCCCGAGGATCGCTCTGAGTTCGCGCTTCACATGCCATTCGCGGAGAAACATGAGTCCGAGGAGCTTGTAGAAGAGCTTTCGGAGAAGGATATTCTCGCGAACCACAACACCGAGAACTTTCTTGATTGGGTCGTACTTCATATGTGTCGACTCGCCTGCTGATTGGAAAACCATAAGCTTCGGCTCATGGAGGGAATCAATGTTAAGGGGGTTGAAACCCCTCGATTCTGTTTTCTGATCATGCCCCGACCTTAAGGTCGGGGCACCTGAATCTTAAATAAGGATGGGTTTTAACCCATCATGATGTGCTGGTTCGCTCGTTTGTCGAAAGACCAGGTCTTGCCGAAAATTCAGCGAACTCTTCAGCAAACGATTTCTTTCTATGATGTTCTTCCTGGTCTGCAATATACCTTCGGACTGAGCTCAGAGCTGACCAAGAAATGGATTCAGCAAAATAATCATCTTGCCATTCAAACTTGAAACGCCCGAGGTTTTCTTTATTGACCCAGTGTGAAGATTCTCCCTTCAAGAGCTGCGCAATGTTTGCGATTGTCTGATCAGAGCCCAAAGAGATCAAAGCATGGAGATGATCGGCCGAGCCATTGATAGAGTCAAGTTGGATGTTTTTGCTTACGGCATTCTCGGTAATGTGCCCGCAAATTCTCCGGCGCAAATCACCGTCCATGAATGGAAATCGATTCTTCGTTGACCAAACAAGATGAATCCAAATTCGGACGTATGGCATGATAACCTCCACTGAGGGTTGAAACCCTCTCTTTTGTTTCAAAGCTCTGGCCCCGACCTGAAGGTCGGGGCCAGAGCCTGAACTGTGGAGGCAAATCAAACGAGAATCATATTTCTGTTCAACACAAAAGACTTGGCAACTCAA
The DNA here is from genome assembly GCA_041480785.1 of Bacteroidota bacterium. Classification (GTDB taxonomy): domain Bacteria; phylum Bacteroidota; class Ignavibacteria; order UBA10030; family UBA10030; genus UBA9647. The sequence goes on from JBGPAN010000148.1 coordinate 4,627, forward strand.
ACATCGATATCCGCTTCGTGCCCGGTTCAAGACGCCCTTTAAACTGGTGGCTCAGCCGAGAATCGAAACTAGGGGTTGAAACCCCGGGCTTTGTTTTGTAATACTGCCCCGACCTTAAGGTCGGGGCAGTATTATCTCGCTTGTGATGGGTTTTAACCCATCACAAGGCGCTGGTTAAGCTGTCAGTTTCTCAATCGCCTGAACGAGGTTGTCCCAACTGTATTTTTTCTTTTCTTCCTTCACGTTACGGACGAACTCGCTCTCTCGCTCATCTTTGTAGAAACGCACTACGGCATCCGCAACCGCCTCTGGTGATTCTGGTTTCACAATGAACCCGGTTCTCCCATTCAAAACAACTTCTGAGAGTCCGCCGACATCGGTGGCAATAACAGGCTTGTCGAACTGATATGCTATCTGAACGATGCCGCTTTGCGTCGCTGAAACATACGGTAGGACGACAACGTCCGCGGCGGAGAAGTACTTGTTCACCTCATCGTTGGGAACATAGTCGCTATGGACAATCACGTTCTTCTGAAGGCCCTTTTGCGCGATTTGGTCCCTGTATTTCTGTTCATCGTCATAGAATTCACCGACGACCAGCAGCTTCAGGTCCACCGATTTCAGAATTGCCGGCATTGCATCGAGCAGGATGTGAAGCCCTTTATAGCGGCGCACATAACCAAAGAACAGAATGACACGTTCGTCTGCAACGCCGAGCGCAGCCCGGGCTTTGTCCTTTGGCAAGCTTGAACCGAATATTTCATACACAGGATGAGGCACAAGAGCGTAGCGGCTTCCTGGCCAGAAGGAATTCAGGTCTTTCTCCACAGCAGCGGACTGCGCTATGAACGCGTCGACAGGACGGAATGCATAACGTGTGAACGCGGTATCGCCGAAGCGCTTTTCATGAGGAATGACATTGTCACAGATGAACAAGACTTTTGCACCAGTCCATCGTCGGACGAGTCGCGAGATCGTTCCAAAGCACGGACCGAAAAAGGGGAGCCAGTACTTGAAGATGAGGAGATCGGGTTTCTTGCGTGCTATCGCTTTTGCAGCAGTGTACCATGTGAAGGGATTGATCGAATCAATCAACCGTTCAGTTGGAAGGGCATTCTCGATGCCGCCTTGTTCGTCCTGTGTCTTGCCGGGAAACAGTATCTTCGGATACTGGCGAGAAAATGTCACGATCGCAACGCTATGCTTTTTCAAAAGATGCTTGTACAGCAACGCATTGTAGTGTGCGATGCCGCCTCGCAATGGATACGCTGTCCCGACGATGACGATATTCATTGTGCTGCCGTAAGATCAATCTTGTACAGAACTGCAGGTGGATTCGTCGTGTACGTTAACGGCTTCAATTCCTTGGGGGCCGATCGCGGGTCTAGGAGGCGTTGGAACTGAGGACGCATCCCTGCTTCCATCAGGCCGAAATAAAGATACGAAGCATTCACCTTTCGCATGTAAGCCACAAGCTCGTCGTACGAACTAACGTACGGAAACATTTCGAGTTTCATGTCGAGATAGTAAGCAATGTGCGGCTTGCGTGCAATGATGATCTTGCCGTGTTCTGCTTCCCCAAGATTCTGGTGGGCCCACCCGGCGATGCTCACGATTTCCTGCGGCCCGGAGTCGATATTCACCCTGTTGAATTCCATGGAACTGTAGCTGGTCCAGAGGAAGAGGACGATCGCTATTAGGCCGCCAGCGTGCATCACCTTCCAAAACCTGTATCGGGCGAAAGAGGGAAGTGTCAGCGTCTTGAGTGCGAGAGCGATATAGATGGGCAGAAGGAGCATCGAAAATCGTTCGCCGTAGAACACCAACAGCAGTACGGCAAAAAAGGCTCCACCAATGATGAAATAGCTGAGCGTTCTCGCAGTGGGTTTGTACTTGAAGCAAGCGGCGACACCAAAGAGCGTGAAGATTCCGACCTGCCAGCCAAGAAGGAGATCCATGTCGCTGATTGCATGATCGATCAGATTTCTGATCAACGCCGTGACGAACAGGACGGGATCGGAGAAAATGACTCCTGTCAACGATGTGAATTTTTGTGCATCTCCGTACCAATACTGATCCCAGCCGATTTTCCCTTTTGCGAACATCTCATACGCGATGTTCAGATAGTTCCGATTATAGAAGAAGCTCTCCTTCTGAATGAGGCAGAATACACCCCACGGAGCGATCGCTAACAGAAAGATTCCCAGGAACATGCCGCTCGTCTTGAATCGGTCACGCCAGCTTTGCTGGAAGGGGTTCGCCAAAACAATCGCCAGTGGAACACCCACCGCGGCGGAAAGGCCGTTGTAGCGTGTCAAGTAGCCAAGGGCTGCAAAGAACGCCGAAAGGGCGATCGATTGCCACTTCACCTGTTCTTCGCGCAAAATGAAATAGGTGGATGCCATGATGAACGCCATAAACAACATGTCCGTGCCGGCGGTGTACGAATAGCGCACAAACGTGGTGTTCGCCGCAACTAGAAGCGCGCCAAGAAGCGCAATGTCGGATTTGAACAGCTTCTTCAGGATCTCGAAGACAAGATAGAGTGAAACAGACGCTGCGAGCAACGAAAGGATAACACCCGCATGGAAAAGATCTTTTGTGACAAGAGCCATGAGAGCAAGAACCATCGGGTACGCCGGTCCGTGGAAGTCCTCGATCGGAACGACGCCTTCTAGAATGTGCCGCGCTTGTGGGACATAACTCCAATAGAAGTCTGTCTCAACGTTGTAGTCGCCGATGATGTGATACTTCAAGCTAACGAACAGCATCAGAAAAAAATAGAGTCCGGACAACACTAATCCCGCGTACCGGCTGTTGACATATTCCGGGAAGAACGGGAAGAGGGACGTCTGAGGAGCGGTCTGGTGTTTAGATTGTTTGGCCATGGACGCTCATTTGATTCCGATGCCAAGAAGCCGATCGCCGAGAATCCCAAGGGACTTTGTCAAACCATAGTTGGGATAGTGCAGTATCTTTTTCACGATTTTTTCGAACATACTTCCCCGTAGGGTAATCGCCGAAGGTGGTTTGATCCTTTGAATGATGATGCACTGCCTGAACCCTGCTCGTTCAATCATCGAGCGCAGAGTCTTCGGGGTAAACTCGTTGACGTGGTACGGAGGCATCGCCATTTTCTTTCTGGTTCCCAGCACCCGCATGCCGGCAACAGCGAGTCGGCCGGTGACGCTGTTAAACATCGACGGAACCTCTGCGGCCAGCACCCCGGACGGTTTGAGCATGGAATGCACCTTGCGAAGCATGTCCAACGGCTGAATCAAATGTTCGAGCACATCGCCCATGAACATGACGTCGTAACGGTCTGGCTGCAAACCGAGTTCCTCGATGGAGCCACACTGCACATCCAGTCCAAACTTGGTTTGGCAAGTTCGAACGCCGAGATCGGCGTACTCAATCCCGCTCACAGTGTAGCCGTTCTTTCTCGCGTACTCAAGGAAATACCCCATCCCGCAACCAATCTCAAAAAACTCGCCGGAGGGTTTGTACCGCCGAATCCACCCCAGAATCTCGGGGAATTTCACCGAGCCTTTGATTGCCGCCGACTCATAGTCGGACGGCGAATGAGCTCCGAAATCTGCTCCGTCATGGAGAAAATATTCATCGCTGTAGAGAAGCTTCAGTTCCTCCGGCGTCAGACGCGGGTCAAGAAAGACAAATGAACAGTGTGTACACTGCTTCGCCTGGAATTGCTTTTCGTGGAATTCGTAGCAGATCGGGAAATCGCGGCAATCAGTCTGATTGCAAAGAGGACAAGTCGTCAACGATCCACTCCAGTCGTCACTCTGAGATGTTCACGATCGGAGAAGCTGTTCACACGCCTGAACCACCCTCTTGACGGGGAGATGCTGCATGCAACGGTAGTCAGCGTTTGTGCAGGTTGGTTGATAGTAACAGCGGCACGGCTTCTCAGGCTCAAG
>JBGPAN010000149.1:0-8551 GCA_041480785.1 Bacteroidota bacterium
CATTTTTGCTGCCGTGCCCTATTGGGGGACGGGGGGATCATATCTGGTGATGTACAATAACCAGGGCCAGCCTGTCTTCTTCAAGAGAACTCCCCCGACGTGTACAGATTTCAAGCTGCACGAAAACGGACTGCTCACGTACTTCGATGCTTACTCGAAAAAGTTCTTCGCCATGGATTCCACATTCGCTGTCATCGATAGCTTCTGGGTACAGAACGGGTTCATAACCGACGAGCATGAAATTAAGTTCCTCAAAAACGGCAACGTACTTCTGATCGGCTATGATTACAGGTTGTTCGATATGAGTCAGATTGTCCCTGGCGGCGACCGGAACGCAAGCGTTGTTGTGAATGTGGTGCAGGAAGTTGACAAGAAGAGGACTGTGGTTTTTGAATGGAAAGCGTATGAGCACTACAAGCTAACGGACGTCGGACCGGAGGTCAATCTCCTTGATCCTTCCTTTGTTCACACCCACATCAATTCGATCGATCTCGACCTCGACAGCAATCTCGTTGTGTCGAGCAGGAATCTGGATGAGATCACGAAGATTGACCGCAAGAGCGGGAATATCCTATGGCGACTTGGAGGAAAGAACAATCAATTCAAGTTTGTCAACGACTCGATAGGTTTTAGCGCGCAGCATGCGGCCAGCACCCTGCCGAATGGAAATCTCGTACTCTTTGATAACGGCCTTTTTCACAAACCGCGCTTTTCTCGAGCAATCGAGTACAGGTTGGATGCGACCAACAAGACCGCAACCCTTGTCTGGTCCTACAGAAACACTCCCGACATAACAAGCGAGATTTGGGGGAATGTGCAAAGGCTGAAGAACGGTAATACGCTTGTCGCATGGGGGGAAAGTGAAATAGCGGCAACTGAAGTAGATCCACAAGGTCAAAAAGTCTTCGAGATGACGTTCCCGAAAGATGTTTTCAGTTACAGGATCTTTCGTTTTCCGATGGACCTACAAGGAATAGTCTCAGATATCAAGAGCGTCGACAGAGTCTCGGCCAACAATCTGGGCCAGAATTTCCCGAATCCCTTCAATCCTTCCACGACGATTCCCTACGAACTGTCCACAACCGCCCACGTTACTTTGAAACTGTTCGATCTTCTTGGTCGAGATGTCATGACTCTGGTTGATGAGACCAAGCATCAGGGTAGATACAGTGCAGTGGTCGATCTCGGCAATTTGCCAAGTGGAGTCTATTTCTATCGCCTGCAAGCCCGCCTCGTTTCCGGCGGGCAATCAGCAGACGTCGTCAAAGTGAAAAGCATGATCTATCTCAAATAGTCAAGAGGACCCGACTTACTTATTTCATCAAAACCATCTTTCGCACTGAGAGGAAACTCCCCGCCGTAAGCCTATACAAATAGATCCCGCTTGGAATACCTGACGCGTCCCACCGCACAATGTGCACTCCTGCGGTTTGTTCTTTGCTTACAGGCTCCGCAACCTTTCTTCCCAGAACGTCAAAGACCTCCAACCTGACGAAGCTAGAAGTTGTCAGCTGATAACTGATTGCTGTCGATGGATTGAACGGGTTGGGGTAGTTCTGATGCAATGCGAAATCTTTCGGAACCTCGCTCGGTTTCTCAATCCCCGTCGCAACAGAGGTAATTGCAAAGGTAGCGGAGCTCGTTCCGAAAACGCTGCTATCGGCAACACTCCTGATCCGTATTTTGAATGTTGAATCAGGTGTCATCGTTGATGGAATCGTCCAGGCGTAAGCCCCAACGTTTACCACCGAATCCTTGATCATCGTCACCGGCTTTGAACCCTTCAGAAGATCTATTCTGACTGCGTCTTTGATGTTGGTCGACCATTTTATGAAATACTGATATCCCCGCTGCCAGGATTCGTTCCCGTTGGGTGACGAAACGGACACATAGGGTGCCGTAGCAGTAAAGCTCTGCACTTGCGACCACTTGCTGGTAAGGTTGTAGTTCTTCGCTCGAACTCTCCAATAGTATCTAGACTTGGGTACCACGGACTTGAGTGTGTCTGATGCCGTGGTGAGCAGAGAGTCATTCATGATCATCGACTGAAAGAGCGAGTCGAGTGCCACCTGAAGGTGATACCCGGTGACATATCCCCGCGGATTCCATCTGAAAGCCACGGAGAGTAGTTGATTCACGCTGTCCCGGTTCGCGGGGGAAATCGTGATGGGGGGGCTCGCTGATGAATCGGAGTCGTCCCAACAGAAGACGAACTCTCCGAACTCTGAAGTGTTCGCCACGATTTCCTTGGTAACGGAATTGTATGATGTCTGAAGTGGTGAAAACACACCGCTTCCCACGGTATCTCGTTGATATACTGTCACGGCGCTCGGATTGGGAAGGCCGGAGAATTGGGTGACGTCGAAGTAAAAATCTGCGTTCACCGAGAGCATTCCCAGTTGCGACATTGTGACGCGTTGTGGTGCCATCCAGGGTGCCCGACCAATAAATTGTGGCTTGGAGGGGGCCGTTGTGAATCTCTGGACCGTCGCACGATTGTAAGAGAACGGTGTGAGGACATTGAGCTTCATCCTCACCCCAGTGCGGCCTGTGCGGGAAGTATCGTTAAATGAATAGGTGTTGCCTTGGAGGAGATCATGAATTGTGAGCTCGCCTGCTGGCGTTCCTGTTTTCCAGGGAAACCGGTACGCGCGCATGCTTCGATATCCCGCTGACAGAGTGAGTTCGAAGGCGATAGAATTATCAGAATGAACTTCAGTTAGTGATGTTTTTCCGTCAAGCCCCACATCTCCCCATCCTATGAACGTGTTCCCGTTTGGCAACCTCTGCACTGATCCATTAGCCGAGGCGTACAAGTCGGGCGTGTGTCTGTACTCCCACACCAGCGTTGCCGTTCTATTGACCTCGTCCAATCTGTACTCAACAGCCCGCGAATACTGCGGCTTGTGTAGATTTCCGTTATCAAACAATGTCACGTTTCCGTTGGGCAGCCGCTTAATGTTGTGTTGGTTGGTAAAGTACAGTGGATTGTTCTCGGGATGCTCACCGAGAAATGTGAATTGATTTCTTTTCCCTCCGAGTCTCCAGATGATCTCGCCGGTGTTCCTGTCGATTTTCACTATGTCCGACATAGCCCTGTTCGAGATCAGAAGGTTACCATCGTTGTCGGGCTCGACAGCATTGGTGTGCGCATAGTCGATCGCGGCAGCGAGCGTATCTCCAAACGTGTCCGTGATCGGCAGGTAGTCGAAGCTGCTCCACTGAAACACGACGTTCTTCTTGATATCGAACTCCTGAATGAGAGCTCCCATCACGCTCGCCGCGGGATTACCACCCTTCACGATTTTGCTCATGTCTATGATCTTTGTGTCAAAGTACAAAACCAGAGCATGTCCGTTGGAAAGGGGGACAAAATCGCCATGAATCATACTGGTGGGGTTAGGATTAGTATATGAGTCAACCACGTTCATCGTGGTATCAATGAGCCTGACCGTGGTTTGGACGGGGGTTCTCTCGATGTATGAGAAGAGACCGTTTGATTCAGCTTTGAACACGTACGCGATGGCATTCATCGCTGATCCAATCTTCTTGTATGCAACCGGCTTGCCTCCGTTGTCCAGGATCATCACATAGTTGCCGTAGGGAAACGGCTTCCCCGGAGTTGCAAAATCCGCAATGAATATCTCCCCCGAAGCCGGGTTGTTGAGGGTATCAATCTTGATGCCGGGAAAATCCGAAGGAATTGAGTCAAGAATTGCCGACGCCGACGCGCGTGTCGGTGGGATGGTTTGCCCGATTGCGTCGCGGGACTCATCTACAGTCTCGGGAAGGTCTGGTAACGGAGCGCTCAAGGCCGTAGTGAATTCAAAGCTGATACCAGGGATGGCTGCACCGTCCGGGTCTCTCAACCCATCAGACACTGTGACCGCAACACGCTCATCATCAACGAATGGTACCAGCGGATTGAAGACGATCGTTTTCTCGTCGTCAGAAAGAACGGTCAGTCCTTCATGGAAGCCACTTTTTGTCCCGACTACGACGAAGATCGATGAACTGATCAAACTGGTCCGATCAATCTTCTTGCCCGACCGGACAATGATATTTGTCCCTTTTGAGACGAGCTGGGAATTCGGCTTTGGAAAAACATAATGGTACTTTGGCGCCTCTTGCGCGAGAGCCACTTGCACAAGAACGAAGGATGAGCATACCAATACTCGAAGAGCGCGAAGAACTATCATTGTGGTCTCCATTTTTGTCGACAGCGAATTCGCAAACGATGAGCCAAGTGATTTGGTCCGTCAGACGATTGCTTCAAATTGCGATAGGCTTGTTTGATGACTTGCCGCCCTGATCCGGCAAGCTCAAAGACGAACTCTTGCACGAGCCTTGAGCAGCAGTTGTCTGCGCTCTGCCGCTGATGCCGGGAGTGATCTTTTGATTCTCGTGCGCTCCAGGCAGATTGTTGAATAATATCATTGTTCTTTGTAAGACATTCAAGAGATGCGCCTGTTTTGCTTGCTAGTGCAAAACACTTCGACACCCCGGCCTTCATTTAACAAGTGGTTTTCTTCTGTGAGAGGAGGGGAGACAGTGCAAGACTAAATGCGCGCATGCAGGACTCCACGCACTCAACTACGTGGAAAGTTCATGTTCATCTGCACATTTTGTGGGCCTGTGATCTTTTTCGGTTGCTGACCTGTTCTGAGACGCGTTTGTGTTCAGCGTCACCAGCGGTGAATATTCCTTGAAAGAGAGCCAAAAGGTACATAGCTTGCCCCCGACATTTCTACACCGTACGAATCTCGACTGATTTCGGGCATGATCTGGCACGATTCCAGAGACTTGCTCGGGATTGCACCCAAAACACGTAGCGATCAACCGGCTCACCGAAAGCGTGCAGAATCTCAGCAGCTTGTGGAGGTGCTGGGAGCAGTTCGGGCTTTCCTGATTCGGCGCAATCCCAGCCACACAAGAACATAGCTCTTGAAACATCACCCCAACATTATTTCAGGATGGACGTCTCTATGAAGACTTCATTACGGCGAATGTTCTCTCTCGGCGTTGTTTTGCTATTCGTTGCACAATATTCCTCCATCGCTCAAACGATCACGTCGACAGGCACAGGAGGTAACTGGGAAGTCTCAACTACGTGGATTGGCGGTATTGTACCCTCCGCCGGTAGTGATGTTGTTATCGCGGGCCCCGTCGCTTTTGCCACAGGATCAGGCTTCTCGTGCCGGAACTTGACTGTCAATTCCGGAGGCTCATTGTTCAATCAAACGGGATATGCTTGGCCTGATCAGATCTTGACGGTGAACGGCATCGTTACGAACAACGGAACGCTTCGGAACTCTGGGTCGAGGGGTCTTGTGTTAAGAGTAAAAGGGAATATTTCCAATAGTGGAACCTGGACGATCTTGAGAATAGAGTTGAACGGGACGGGAACTCAGACATTGACTTCTGGGGGCGGGAAAAAGTTCGAATGCACGACAATAGTTGACACGACTGCTCGTCCCGCGATTGCCGCAGGATCAGACCTCGGCTTCACGGGTGGATTCGATCTGGGCAAGTCGACACTCGACATGAAGAATTATGCAGTTTCGCTCTACGGTGCCTCCGCGAATATTGGCAATGGCAACATCATCAATGCGAAAGATATTAATGGTGTGCCGGCGCCGGATTTCTATGGGACTCCGGCCTATCCGATTCTGGACAATATTACATACGATGGTAGTCCCAACATCAAAGGTCGGTTCCTGATCAACTCAAACGTGACTCTGAAAGGATCAGTCACGCTCACTGATACTGTCGAGGAAAAGACAGGATACTATGACTACGAGAAGACTTTATGGATCAAGGGTAGTCTCGTCAACAACGGCATCATTCGGTCGATAAGTCGCGGCATAGCTTTGAATGTTACAGGCAACATAACAAACAACGGAAAGTGGCAATTCAACCGAACAGAGCTCAGCGGTATTGGTGATCAAACGCTTGTTCTGGGTACAGGCAAGCTTTTTGAGTCCTCATTCAAATCCATGGATTCACTGGGACTGATTGTTGCAGCGTCTAACCTGACCTTCACCGCTGGCGTCGATCTCGGCAAATCGACACTCGACATGAAAAGTTTTGCCGTTTCGTTGAACGGTGCCAGTGCCAACATCTTCAATGGCAACGTCATCAACGCGAAAGATATCAACGGTGTGCCGGCGCCGGATTTCTATGGGACTCCGGCCTATCCGATTCTGGACAATATTACCTACGATGGGAGTCCCAACATCAAAGGTCGATTCCTGATCAATTCGAACGTGATTCTGAAAGGATCCGTCACGGTCACTGACACTGTCGAGGAGAAGACCGGATACTATGACTACGAAAAAACTCTCACGATTAAAGGCAATCTCGTCAACAACGGTAACATGCGAAATGTCGGTGGCCGCGGCTTGATCCTGAATGTCACGGGCAACATCACAAACAACGGGAAGTGGACGTTCGTCCGAACGGATCTGAGCGGGAACAACGATCAGACATTGACTCTTGGCACAGGGAAACGGTTCGATGCTGCATTCAGTGTGACGGATTCGACCCGAGGAATGATCGTCGCCGGGTCCGATCTCTCATTTACCCAGGGATTCAGCCTTGGCAAGGCAACTCTGGATATGAAGAGTTTTGCCGTCTCGTTGAACGGTGCCAGTGCAAACATCTACAATGGCAACGTCATCAACGCAAAGAATATCAGTGGTGTGCCGGCGCCGGATATATATGGGAATCCGGCCTATCCGGTTCTCGACAACATTACATACGATGGAAGTCCCAACATCAAAGGTCGATTCCTGATCAACTCGAACGTAACCCTGAAAGGATCAATCACGGTCAGTGATACTGTCGAGGAGAGGACGGGATACTATGACTACGAAAAAACTTTGTGGATCAAGGGTAGTCTCGTCAACAACGGAATCATTCGGTCGGTCGGCAGCCGCGGTCTGAGCCTGGATGTCACCGGCAACATTACAAACAACGGCAAGTGGGTTCACCTCCGTACGGACCTCAGCGGCACGAGTAACCAAACCTTGACACTTGCCCCGAACAAACTGTTTGAAGCAGCATTCCGAGTTACAGATTCCTTGGGGATGATAGTCGCTGGCTCGAATCTCACAACGACGAGCTGGTTTGATCTGCGCAAATGCGTCCTTGATATGAAGAACTACTCGCTGACGCTCAAGGGTGCAGGTGCGACAATCTACAATGGTTTTGTCATCAACGCGAAAGATATCATCGGAGTGCCGGCGCCGGACCAATATACAAATCCGGCTTATCCGATTCTCGACAATATTACGTACGATGGGAATCCTAACATCAAGGGGCGATTCCTGATCAACTCGAACGTGACTTTGAAAGGAGCAGTTACTGTCAGTGATACTATTGAAGAAAGGACAGGATACTACGACTACGAAAAGACTCTCTGGATCAAAGGCAGTCTCGTCAACAGTGGCAACATTCGAAATGTCGGTGGCCGCGGCTTGGCTCTGGACGTGACCGGAGATGTCACAACGAACAAACCGTTCACCAACAATCGGATCCAGTTGGCGGGCAACGGCAACAGAACGATTGTCGATCAGATCAGCCAGATCACCTATCTCTCCACGGGAGAGAAAGTTGTACTGTACGGCGACAACTATCTGCCAAATCTTTCGATCGATTCGAAGTCGAAATGCATGCTCGCGAACGGCTCGAATATCAATACCGCGAACGGCCTTCTCGACCCGGCGCTCGACAACTGGAGTCGCATCACGATCACAAAGAAGTTCACCGGGGTACAGGACTACCCATTTTTCAGATCAAGAATAAAGGTGCTGGCGAATGCGGCCATTGACTCGGTAAGGGTCCAGTCATTCGGTCATCAGGTGCCGGCCACTTTCGCAGGAGCCGTCAAGAGCTGGTGGAGAGTGAGAACGTTCGCCAGCAATACCAGGCAGTCTTTCTCGTCAATGACATTCGTTTACGATCATGATTTGCTTGGAACAAACACGGAACTTGGGTTGCAGATATATCAGTCGGTGGACAGCGGCATGACGTGGCAACAGGTATCGACCACAATCAATACTGCGCGTGATACGGCCGCCAATTCAATCACATTGACGGACGCATTTGGATTTGGTGACTATCTTCTCTCCTCATCAGCAGATCCTTCGTCTGTCAGACCATGCATTGTCACAGCGGTCATCGGAAGTCCGCAGGTCCGAGTCGGAGCCCCGACCCGCTATACCATCCAGTTTGTGAACAACAGCGATATTGTGGCAGAGGATTTCCTGTTGGCAGTGAACACTGGTTCCAAAGTCCACATCCAAAGGGCCGAGATCCCACTCGCGAACGGGGGCAAAGTGGTTCTCCCAAAAGACAGCCTCTTCTACGAGAACGAAGATACCACCGTGGTCTTCTATGTTTTGAAAATGGCGCCACGAGAGGAGCGACTCTTTGACATCATCGTCATGGGTGATCCTCCATCACAGTCGACCGCCCGCTTGAACAAAGCGCTTTTCATCGATCCGGTTTCCCTCACTGCAGCAGCAGTTGTTACGTGGGCGGCATGGAA
>JBGPAN010000150.1:0-8549 GCA_041480785.1 Bacteroidota bacterium
CCCGGTCCATGCCGTGCCGTCCACCGATGGACGATGACATCGTAATGACGGCCGCTATGGTGCCCGGACCGCTCAAACTCGGCATGGCGAGTGGACTGAACGAAATGTTTGACTTCTGCAGTGCTTCCTTTTTCTCTTCTCGGGTGATCTTGCCCTCGTCAGGGAACAGCATCCGGAATCCGAGAAAACTGATGACCAATCCGCCAGCAATGCGAATACCAGGGATGGAGATGCCGAACGCAACCATCACAAAGTGCCCCAACAGAAGAAATGTGACCAGGATACCCGTCATGTAGATGCATGCCCACATGATCTGTCTGTTTCGTTCTTTCGGGCTGAGATGCGCACTGATGCCAAGAAGAAGGACAGCCGTGCTCACGGGATTGATGATAGGGACAAGCGTAATGAGCGCAACGCCCACCCAGGAGAGAAACTGACCGATGTTCTTCAATCCAGTCCTTCCTGTACGTTCAACGGGGTTCCCTCATCCAATGGAGATTTCACTGCCAATGATAGAAGCCTTCCACTGAGGGCTCCTGTTCGGCCAAGTTCGAAATCAGCTCTTCTTCCCGAGCACGTTTTCTCCGCGAATGACTCTCAGTAAAACAACGACAATCGCGATCACCAGAAGGATGTGAATGAAACCACCCATGGTGTAGGAAGAAACTAACCCCAGTAGCCACAACAGGACAAGAATCACAGCGATAGTGTAAAGCATAGTTTGTCTCCTTCTTTGTTGGTGTAGTGCAAACAACTTCAGTTGTCAATTCTCATTTTCTTGTTTACCATGGTCGATCATTGTGCTCTTGTTCAGGGAGCTATTTCCGTAGTGCCGCCAATTTGTCGAACAAGTCTATTTCTTCCGTGCCGAGATGCTCCGGCAGCACGATGTCGACTTTCACCAGCAGATCTCCAAACTTGCCCTTCTTCCCGTAGATTGGCATTCCAAGTCCCCGAAGTCTAAGCTCTTTGCCGTTTGGCGTTCCCTTCGGGATATTGACTGTGACCTTGCCTTTCAGTGTTTTGATCTGAGCCTTTCCTCCGAGGACAGCTGTATACAATTCAACGGGGAGGTCACGGTGGAGATCGTTTGCCTTCCGTTGAAATTCCGGATGCGGCGCAATCTTGACGGTGAGATAGAGGTCGCCGTTTGGACCGCCGCTGAGTCCGCCTGCCCCTTTGCCTGGAATTCTCAGCATTTGCTGGTCTGTGGTCCCTGGTTTGATCGTCACCTTTATTGTTTGACCATGGAGCTGAATGAGCCGCGTCGTGCCATGATACGCTTCTTCAAGCGTGAGGGTTGTCTCAGTTTCAAGATCCTCGCCTTTGCTGACAACGCTCCGTCTTCCTGGCCGCTGGCCGCTGCGTTGTCCAAACAGCATCTCAAAAAGATCGTTGACACCATCGTCGGTAAACATGGTGTCGGATTCATGTGTGCTCGTCCGGCGCGTCTGTCCGCCACCGCCGCTTGCGTACTTCGACCAATCGAATCCTCCCGGCTGCGCTCCGGCTTCTTCGTAGTGTTTCCAATCCGCACCAAACTGATCGTATTTTTTTCGTTTCACCGGATCGCTGAGGACTTCGTTGGCCTCGTTGATAGCTTTGAACTTCTCTTCAGCCGCTTTGTCTCCGTTGGTCTTGTCGGGATGATATTTGTTGGCCAGCGTTCGATACGCCTTCTTGATCTCTGCAGGCGTTGCCGACTTTCCAATGCCCAAATCCTTGTAGTAATCTTTGTAGATCATAGTCTTACCATTTCGTAATCATTCCCGGCCGCTATCACTTAGGATGTGTATCATTCGGCAACTCGCACTTGCGCAGGGCGCAGTAGTTCATTGTTCCAGAGATAGCCGCGACGTAGCTCATCCACAACAATTCCCGGTTCACTCGCTGCATGTTTCGCCATCGCCACAGCTTCATGCCGATCATGGTTGAATGGCGTGCCGACACTCTCGAAAGGGAGAACGCCGTGCGATTCCAACAGCGCGAGAAATTTCTGGTGGATGATTCGCACTCCTTTCACAAAGGGTTGCTCTGCGTCGGTCGCCCACTGCATCGCTTTCTCCAGATCGTCGATGATGTCCAGCAGCGGAAGGATGATCCCGCGCTTGCCTTCCTCGGCAAGCTTACTGCCATCATGCTCAATGCGGCGACGATAGTTCTTGAAATCAGCGAGTGTACGCAGAGTCCGGTCACGCTCAAGGCGCAGGCCCTCCTGCAATCTTTCGATTTCTCCCTCCCAATCGGCAGGTGGTAACAGGTTCTGGTCGTGCTCCTTCATAGGTGTTGCCACGCTCTACCTCCTTACTGGCTGTCAACTGACTTTGACAAGCTGTTTGCCAAGATTCTCTCCCGCAAACAATCCGATGATAGCCTTCGCAGTATTGTCCAATCCTTCGATTGTGTCTACCGAATACTTCTTTGACAGGTTCAATGAGATCCTGACTGAAGTATTTTCCTGGCTTTCTCTCCCTGAGTTTCAGCAACCAGCAATTGAACACCTTCTGCATTCTGCAGCGATGGAAGCATTCCACCCCCATCGTCTTTGATGATGCTCGCTGGGATGCCCGACGCTTTGAGATGCCCTTTTGCGATTTCAGCATCGATCTCATTTTCATATTCGCCAACGACTACTTGTGTTTCTTTCATGCATTCACCTCATTGTTATTATGAATCTCCATGTTCGCCAACACGGTGGCATTGTCCTTCACATTGTCGATTGATGACGGATGTGATGCTTCACAACCTTGTATCGAAGCAGCGATATCGTCGCTTCCTCACTTCAAGAGTTTTTGTGTTTTTTCTCCTGCCGCTTCGGATCGTCCGTTGAGTGTTCACTGGACCGAATCATACCCCGCGCATCGTGTTGGGATTTGTACGATTTCTTCATTTCGGGCTTCATCGTCGCAAACAACTTTAGAAGTGCGGTTTTTCTTTCTTCTGAAAGAGAGCCGTCTGTGCGAATCTTCTCTTCAATTGTTTTAGTCGCCTTCTGTGTCACCTTGTTACCTCTTCGTTGGAAAGTACATTTCGCAACAGCTGGTTGTTTCTTATCCTTTTGTTGCGGCGCTATCGTCGATTCGTTTGTCTCTCTTGCTCATTCGAGAGAATCATACCAGGAATGTCTTCTTCCGCTGCGTTTCGAAACGTGTCATATGCTTCATAATCTCATCCAGCGCAAACTGACGGGTGATCATTGTTTTAATCGCTGTGCTGTTCAAGCCACTCAAGCATCATGCGTATACTGCTGGTCGCCAGGGCAATGCTCGTATCTGCCGCACCATAATACAGATTGATGGCATCGCCATCATTGCCAATCGTGTATCCGCACGGAAATACGACATAGCCGACGTCACCGCGTTGTTCGTACGGTTCTTCCGGAGCGAAGACCCAATCATTGCAGCGCTTCAGCAAAAGCTCAGGCTTGTTCAAATCAAAAAGTGCAAGTCCTAACCTATAAATGCATCCAGCACAAGACTGTTTTACACCATGGTAAATCACTAACCATCCCTGAGGTGTTTCAATGGGCGGGGGCGAAAGACCAATTTTATTTGCATCCCACCATGCACCCTTCCGGGCTTGCATCATGAGAGTATGACCGCCCCAATTTGTCAGATCCGGCGAGTACGAAATCCACATGTGCGCTCTCGGAGCGCTGACAGGGCGGTGAATCAAAGCCCAGTTACCGTTAATTCGATGTGGAAAAAGTGCTGCATCTTTATCTTCAGGCGCCATGATCACACCAAAGCGTTCAAAGGTGTGAAAGCTTTCAGTAAGGGCCAAAGCAACGCCGGGACCGTCGCGCGTGTATGCAGTATACACGACTGCGTATTTTTTCAGTTCCGGCACAAACGTAATACGTGGATCTTCAATGCCCCATAATTCTTCCGGGAAACTTTCAGGATCGGGCAAAAGTGTTGGCTTCTGATCGATCGTCCAACCATCTATTCCGTTCGCGGATCGGGCAGCACACAAGTGAGAAAGTCCTCGCCGATCCTCCACTCGACATAATAGCAGGGTTGTTCCATCAGGCAGCGTCGTGGCGCCTGCATTGAACACACTATTGATGGGATAGGGCCAATGGTCGGCTGTCAAAATAGGATTCAGGTTATGGCGGTGGAACAGTTCTAAGTGCTGATTGTTGGTTTTAATAGTGCCCCCATAGATAAGTAAGTCTGTTCGGCTAAACGTAGTTCCAGCAAGGATTGAAGAAATGCGAGCGTTGACTCTGATCCCTGATTTTCGTTCGGCCGGTCGGGATGGAGACCGTCACGGCATCCACCGGTTGTTGCATCATACAAAGGTAGCTTCAAATCGTTCCGCCCGAGGAACCACTCAAATGCCCGCCGGGCTTCTTTGTTCCAGTGTTTGTCCCCCGTAATTCTGAATGCTTCGAGACAAGCTGAAACCATCGCCTGTGCTTCAACCGGCTGCTGATCGAAGCGGGCACGTTCATTTCCAAACTGATAAAATCCGTTTGAACCGATCGGAACGAAATGCCCCTCACTCGCGCACTGCAGTTCGGCCAGCCAATGTAATGACTCCAATCCGGCTTCAGTCATAGCACTGTTCGGAATTGATCTGCCGCAGATGAGGAGGGCATGAGGGAGAACCGCATTGCAGTACGTGAGCCTTCTTTCAAACCAGCGCCAGTCTTCCGAACGATCATTTTGATACGATCTCAAAAGTCGGCCTGCCAATTCTTCGCTGACCTGGTTCGCCATTCGATCACCGGAATACTTTTGTGCGTACTCAGATATGCCGATGAGAGCAAATGCCCAGGCGCGCGGGCTGGTCGTCACAAGGATGGAAGGAAGAGCTTGCTCAAACAGCCAGCCTGCCATACTATTGAATGACGGTGTCGTAGAATGGCTTAAGACGGTTCCTAACGCCCAAAGCGCGCGGCCATGACTATCGTCCGAACCTGCGTCTTCTGACCACTTGCGCTGATAATCCATGACATTTCGAAAACGTTTGTTCTGAACATTGAATGCAAACCCGAGGAAAGCGAGATAGCGGGAAGCTAATCCTAAGCTCTCACTGTTTCCCAGTTCATCCGAGAGAATGCTCACCAAAAGAGCGCGTGCACTGTCATCAGTTGTGTACCCATGGGAGTAGTTTGGCACGGTAAAAAGAGCATGCTGCAGAATTCCTGTTTCATCTGTCATGGCTCGCAAGTGATCCAATTTCAGCGGAGGTAATTCGCTCGGATATCGATCGAGTGCTTTCGCAATGAATCCTGGCGGGATATAATGGCGACGTTCTGCCCGAGCGCGTTCAAAACTTTCCATATAGCGTTTCGCCACTTCGGACCAAATCATCGCTCGTCCAAACATATAAGCACGCTTGCGCATTGCGTGCCGCTCCGCTTCATTGCCCAACAAGTTGATCACTTGCTCAGCGAGGGCCGCGGGGTCACGGAACGGGACAAGCACACCTCGTTTGTCGGCAAGCATCTCTTGTGCGTACCAATATGGTGTGGAGATGACCGCCTTACCCGCTCCTACAGTGTAGGCAAGGGTTCCGGAGACGATCTGTGCCTCGTTCAGATAGGGCGTAATATATATGTCAGCGGCTCCGATGAACTCAACAAGTTCTTCCAGACTGACAAAGCGGTTGTAAAAGATGACATGACTCTCTACACCCTTCTGTTGAGCTAACCACTGAAGAGACAGCCGATACGTTTCGCCTTCATGTTGAATAACATGAGGATGTGTGGCACCAACGACGATATAGACAGTGTCGGGATAGCGGGCAACAATGTCGGGGAGGGCAGATATAACGGTCTCGATTCCTTTGTTCGCTGAGAGTAAACCAAAACTCAGTAAAACGGTTTTACCTTCCACGCCGAAGAGATCTTTGTTGAAACTTGGATCAACGAACGGCACATCAGGAATACCATGCGGAATCAGATCAATCTTTTCCGGCAATACATGATAGACTGTTTGCAAATATTCAGAGCCGCGTTCGCTCATGACGACCAACCTGTCCGAAAGAGCGGCAACTTCTTCCATCACCAATCGCTGATCAGGACTTGGGAAGTTGAGTATCGTGTGCAACGTTGTGACAATCGGCATTCGCAGATCACGCAAGAGTGTCAGGATGTGGCTTCCTGCTTTTCCACCGAATATTCCATACTCGAATTGCAGGCACACGAGATCGACATTGTTGATGTTCAGAAAGTCGGCTGCGCGCCTGTACGAATGGATGTCTTTCTCCGTGAGTTCAAAGCGAACCCGGGCTGGATAGGCGTAACCGGCTTCGATATCGTTGACCGGTAAAGCAATACATGTTGTTCCAATATATGCAGATGCAACAGCCTCACAGAGATCCGTGGTAAACGTGGCGATGCCGCATTGTCGGGGCGAATAGTTTCCGACGAAGGCAATTCGGCGAACGGTTGAATTTGTTACGCTTTGTTTCACGAAGAGTATCCTCTTCTTCTGTCGATCTTTGAGGATAGACACATGTTTTAATGAGGCACAAAAACATACCGATGAGTTCGTCAAACGGGAATAGCTCGAAAGGATGATAAAGTAATTAATCCTTTTATAGAGCAGGAATCTGTCGTTCGAGGATGAGGGAAGTTCAGGCATTACGTTTCAGAGCCTGTCGGCAAAGAGAAGGGTGATAGGTGAAGGGATGTTTTGAGTGCATTTGCATCATGTTTCCTTATAGTGCCTTCTGGAAGCGGCTTGAGAATTTCCTCCCGCCGTCGCACAACGATCCGCCGACCCACCAGATGACCTTCGCAAATCTCATCTAGTCTGGTACTCAACACGACGAAACGCACTTCGTCCTTGAAAAAGGATTAGCTATTCTTTCATCCCTTCGGGCGATTACGATTCAACATAATCATCTGTATCCTTTTTCACGTTCTGAGGTGGAATTCCTCCGTTGAGCGACCGAAGAGAACCTCTACTGATGAACACTCGAAAGAAAAGGAGCTTGCACAATGAACTGGGATCGAGTTGAAGGACAGTGGAAGCAACGAAGAGGCAAGGCGGTACACCATTGGGGCAAAGTAATGAACGACGAGCTTGCGGCCATCGCGGGGAAGCACGAGCAGCTTGTGGGAATTCTCCAGGAGAAATATGGTGTTGCCAAAGAGGATGCCAGGCGACAAGTTGCTGAGTTCAAAAAAACCATCAGCCGCCTGAAAAAGTCTAACGCGGGCCTCTTGAGATCACAAAAATTGTTGTGCAAAAAAAAGAAATAGTCGAACGGAATATCGGTGAACGCAAAAACATCATCGAGAAGTTGACCACGAACATGAACAGATGTACGATCCTCAGCACGAAAACATTCTCTTCATCCATTAATCACTCATAGAGGGATCCATGAACACTCCAACAACAAATCGAACAACTTCCTTCAGTCGACGGGTGCGCTTCTCCCGAATGATTCGCGGATTTCTCGGCGTCTCGCTCTCAGCAGGACTGATAGCTGCTTTACTCTTCGTCGCTATGATGCCCGGATGCAAAGACCACGAAGAAGGAATTGTGGGTGTTTGTGACAACACTCCTCCGCTCGCGGGCTCCGTCACGCCTGGTTGCGGCGCCACAGGTGTGGCTCTCAATCAGAAAATCAGCGCAGCCTTTAATGAGCCGATGGACGCATCAACCATTACCACGGCCACATTTATCTTGGCGGGACCAGGCGGAACCCCCGTCTCAGGAACGGTCACCTATGAGAGTGCCACAAACATTGCAACGTTTACGCCTGCAGCCAATCTTGCAGCCACTACGACCTATACGTACACGATCAGAGGTGGTGGCAATGGTGTCAAAGACCTGGCGGGCAATGCACTCGTAAACAACTTTGGATGCGGTTTCATCACCGGTGTAGCGCCAGATATTACTGCGCCGACGGTGACGTCCACAAACCCTGCGAACAACGCAACGGGTGTTACTCTGAGCAAAGTTGCAGGCAGCTCCGCTCGTAGTGGTTCGGTTGCTAAACTCAACAAAACAAGCGGAACGGCTTCCGGCAAGATCATTACAGCGACCTTCAGTGAGGCAATGGATCCACTAACGATCACCTCCGCCACCTTTACGGTGACAGGACCGGGCGTCACTCCCGTTGCGGGATTGGTTGCCTATGGTGGACCAAGCTTTACTGCGACTTTTGTAGCGGCAAACAATCTTGCACCTAACACAGCCTACACGGGCACAATTACCACGGGGTCGAAGGACCTGGCAGGGAATGCACTGGCGAATAACTATGTGTGGACCTTCACCACCGGTGCAACGCAAGATATTACTCCTCCAACGGTGGTTTCCACAGACCCTGCGCATAATGCGACGGGTGTGGCTCTCAACAAGATGAACACAGCAACGTTCAGTGAGGCAATGGATCCGTTAACGATCACCTCCGCCACCTTTACGGTGACAGGACCCGGGGTCACTCCCGTTGCGGGAGTGGTTACTTATGCCGGAACAAGCTTTGCTGCGACTTTTGTACCAGCAATCAATCTCGCACCTAACACAACCTACACAGGCACAATCAAAGGCGGCACCACCGGAGCCAAGGACCTTGCAGGGAATGCA
>JBGPAN010000151.1:0-8548 GCA_041480785.1 Bacteroidota bacterium
CTCGAGAAGGGGCTAGATCTGATCTACTGGATTGATCCCAATGTCCCGCCCTACATCGTCGGTGACGTGCTTCGGCTTCGCCAAATTCTCATCAATCTTGTGAGCAACGCCATCAAGTTCACTGATCGGGGTGAGGTGTTCGTCTCAGCGACTCTCTCCTGGAAGCTCGGAGACCAACTCTCACTCAAGTTCTCGGTGAAGGATACAGGCATCGGCATATCGGCAGACAAGCTTGATCGACTTTTCAAGGCGTTCTCGCAGGTCGATTCCTCAACGACTCGAAAGTACGGCGGCACGGGTCTCGGGCTCGCCATTTCGCAGCGGCTCACGGAACTTATGGGAGGCAACATTTGGGCGGAGAGCGAACCCGGGAAGGGCTCCACGTTCTGCTTCACGATCAAGTCCTCAACCCCGCCTGCTGACATGATGCTTCCGACGGTGTATCTGAGAAGCAAAGTCCCGGAATTGAGCGGAAAGAGAGTTCTCGTGGTTGACGACAACGAGACGAATCTTATGATCCTTCGAATGTATTGCGAAAATTGGGGGATGATGCCGCGGACGAGTACTTCGCCCCACAAAGCGTTGGAGTGGGTGCGGAAAGGTGATCCGTTCGATGTTGCCCTTATCGACATGATGATTCCTGAGATGGATGGGTTGCAGCTTGGCAGGGAACTACGCGCCCTGAGAACGCGAGAATCCCTCCCGTTGATCCTCTGCTCCTCTACAGGCCAATCGGCTGCCGGGTCCGATTCTGGCAATTTGTTCTCAGCGATCCTCACGAAGCCGATAAAGCAAGATCTGATATTTGAGACAATGATGGAGGTGGTTACTGGCACGCTACAGGCCTTCAAGAAAGCTCCACCGGTTGCAGCGAAGGCGCCGGCGGAGCGGATACCTCTGTCGATCCTAGTCGCAGAAGATAACCCCGTCAATCAGAAACTCCTCGTGCGCGTTCTCCAACAACTCGGCTATTCCGCAGATCTTGCCGCCAACGGCACAGAGGTCCTCAAGGCTGTCGACAAGACGCGGTATAATCTGATTTTCATGGATGTCCATATGCCGGAGATGGACGGGTTGGAGGCGACAAGAAAAATCGTGAACACTACAAAGCAGGGGGAGCGGCCCGTCATCGTCGCAGTGACGGCAGACGCCCTCCAGGGAGACCAGGACAAGTGCATTGAAGCCGGCATGGACGACTACATTACTAAGCCGATCCGTGTTGCCGATATACAAGTGGTGTTGGAACGGTGGGGAAAAGCCGCGCATGAGCGAACCAAGGACTCTGGCAAAACTGCGGTCGGATTGGACCTCGGACCTCTCGAGCAGGCAATGCTGAAGCGAATGCATCAGCTGGGCATCGAAACCGACTTTGCATTCATGATCGAACTCATTGACACCTATGCCCCATCATTTGAAAAGCAGTTTGAGTTGTTGCAAGTGGCTTGCTCCAAGAAAGATGCACATGACCTGCACCAGGCTGCTCATTCACTCAAAGGCGCGGGGCTCAATATCGGGGCGTCGGAGTTTGGCGCACTCTGCAAAAAGATCGAAGATCTCACATTTGAAAACGACTTCGAATCCGTCGAGAACATGATCACAACTCTGAAGCAGGAGAAGCAAAACCTGCTCCAGGCGCTCCAGGTCGTGAAGACGAGACTTTCTGAACAACTGGCACAGACGAGGGGATAAGCAGCCGTGCGCTACGTCGTCATGGGCACAGGCGGTATTGGCGGTTTCTTCGGGGCTAAACTCGCTGCTGCAGGCGAGGATGTCTGGTTCGTCGCTCGCGGCAAACACCTCGACGCCATGAAGGACCATGGACTCAAGGTGACATCGACCAGCGGGAGCTTCACCATCCCGCCTGAGAAAGTGACCGGCGACCCGGCATCGATTGGAAGCGCTGACGTTGTTCTTTTCTGTGTGAAAGCGTACGACACGGAAGTTGCAGCTCGACAAATCTCTCCTATCCTGAATGACGGCTCGATCGTCCTGTCGCTTCAGAATGGAATCGACAACGTCGAGAAGATCCGGCAACAGCCGCACCACGGCCTTGTTTATGCAGGCGCAGCATACATTTCCGTCCGAGTCACCGCTCCTGGAGAAATCACAGAGAGCGGAGGATTTCAGCGGATTGTCTTTGGCCCTGCGAGCGGGCCCGTTGTCCCGCGAGCCCGCGACATCCACGCGAGTTTTCTGCGCGTTGGCATCAAGTGTGACCTTCACGACAATACCGAGAAGGAATTGTGGAGAAAGTACATCTTCATCGCCTCAATGGGAGCATTGACGGCCCTCTCCCGCCTGACCCACGGTGAAATCCTTTCCAACCCGAGAACTCTTGCACTGATGTTCGACGCAATGCGCGAGATTCAGGCAATCGCCTGGAAACTCGGTGTCGACGTCGAGCCCGTCGACGAGAAAAAAGTCCTCGAAGGGCTGAAGCGATTTGACCCCGACACCCGATCCTCGATGTACTTTGATCTTGTGTCCGGAAAACCCATGGAAGTCGAAGCCCTGAACGGGACCGTGGTGCGCTTCGGCGAACAATTGGGGATACCGACTCCAATTCATCGTGTGCTTTACGCGTCCCTTCTTCCATATCATCTCAAACACGTACAGCAGCGTACATCCACGTGACGTTTGTGTTTCCCGATAATGGTCTCATCTGATACTCTTCCCTCAGTCGGTCTTTGTGAGGATTGTCGTTTTGCAGCGACAGTCAAGAGCGCACGCGGCAGCATCTTCTTCCTCTGCGAACGATTCCGCTCTGATTCCCGATTCGCGCGATACCCGAGACTCCCCGTTCTTCTCTGTCCCGGATATGCCGCGAGAGAAGGGGGCAGTTCTCAAACGGATCCCCCCACCGTTGCTTGATTCTTATAGCACTTCTTTGTTTCTTGATGGCGAGAAACGAAGTGTTTCCTCGCCCTTTGTACCTTGCCACAAACACCCTGTGACTGAACCGAAGCACTACAATGAACTGATAGCAAAGGAGTCGCGCCACTGGGGCGAGGTCCGTCAAGACCCTCAAAATCCACAAATCTGGCATGATCCGAAGCTCTTTGAGATTTTCTTCGGCAAGGAATACCTGCATCTACTTGATCGCGCGCTTGCCAATGGACCGCGCATCCTCGAGCTCGGCTGTGGGGAGGGAAACCTGACACTCGAACTGACTTCTCGTGGAATGGATCTGACGGCCATCGATCTCAGCACAGAGCGTGTAGAGCGGGCTCGCTTGCGAGCGAAGGAGCGGAATCTTCCGATCCAACCGAATTGGATCGTCGCAGATCTCAATACATTCCCTCTCCCGAGGAACAGGTTTGACAGCGTCGTCGCACACGATTCGCTTCATCATATTCTTTACCTCGGCCACCTTTGTGAGGAAGTCACAGAGGCACTCAAACCGGGGGGACATTTCATCGTTATTGACTACGTGGGGATGGGTTTTCTGAGGAAGCTGTTCGCCGGCTTCTTGTACGGGATACTCCCCACCTATCAGCCGTACAGTGCGAAATGGAAACTGCGTAAACGGTTGTCGGGATTCCTTGCAACCGAGGGGCAGAAAAGGAGATCACTCGCCCAGCAGTCACCGGAAGCTCTTCACGAGCACTCTCCGTTTGAAGAAATCTCCCAACAGTCGATCATTGATGAAATCAAGAAGCGGTTTGAGATCGTTGAGCAGCAATCGTTCTGTCCTTTCTGGTTTTATCTTGCTGCAAAGATACGAGTCCCAGCCCGATGGAAGTATCCAATCGCACGATTTCTCAGGTCATGTGACAATCTGATCGCCCGGCTGCATCTCGCCCGGGGTGCGTACATCTTGATCGTGGCACGGAATACCTCTTCAGCAAAGTGAGTAACAGTATGCAACTTCTCATCAGCAACATTAAGCAGCTCGTCACTGTCGACAGCGGCGGAAAACCGAACAAGTCCGGTCGTGCGATGCGCGAGATCGGAGTTCTCGAGAACGCGTCGGTACTCGTTGAAAATGGCATCATTTCTTGGATCGGGAATGCCTCCGATTTCACGAATACACTCGAGCCGGACGCCGACGTTCTGGATGGCTCGTCGTATGTTGCACTCCCTGGTTTCGTGGACTCACACACCCATGCTCTCTTTGGTGGAAGCCGCGAGAACGAGTTTGCGATGAGAGCGGAAGGAAAGACGTATCAGGAGATTGCATCCTCTGGAGGCGGGATTTTGAGCTCGGTGAGCGCGACGCGAGCCGCGACCAAAAAAGAGCTCAAGAAAGCGACAAGCAAGCGCCTCGACGCCATGATGAAACACGGCACAACAACGGTCGAGATCAAGTCCGGGTACGGTTTGAGTGAAGATGCCGAAATCAAAATGCTCGAGGCTATCACCGAACTCACCGACGAGCACTTTGCGACCATACGATCGACGTTTCTTGGGGCTCATGCTTTTCCGCCCGAATTCAAAGATCGCCATTCCGAGTATTTAGACCTGCTCTGCGATCGATTGCTGCCATACATCGCCAAACGAAAGCTTGCCCAATTTTGTGACGTGTTCTGCGAAGTCGGTTACTTCTCCGTTGACGAATCACGCCGCATCCTGGAAAAAGCCCGATCGCACGGGCTTGCCCTGAAGCTCCACTCAGACGAGTTCAATTCCCTCGGCGGTACGCGCCTGGCAGCCGAACTACAGGCCACGTCCGTTGATCACCTCGAACATATTTCCAGCGATGCTGTGGAACATTTGAAACATGGCAAAACGGTCGCTGTGGTTTTGCCCGGAGTATCGTTCTTCCTCAAGAATCCCTATGCCCCGGCCCGCAAGCTGATCGATGCCGGCATACCGGTCGCCATTGCTTCAGACTTCAATCCCGGCTCGTGCATGTCCTTCTCGATGCCGCTGATGATGACCATCGCCTGCACGCAGATGTCGATGACTCCGGAGGAGGCGATCACAGCGACAACATTGAATGGTGCTGCAGCACTCGGGCTTTCAGATCAGGTCGGCAGCATTGAAGTGGGAAAACGCGCAGATATTATTCTTTACGAAATCCCGAACTATCGCTATCTTGTCTATCACTTTGGAGCGAATCTGGTCGCAAAAGTCATTAAGAACGGGACGATCCTCGAGTTTTGAGATAAGAGCAAAACCTACCTTGTCACCCCGAAATTCTTTTGTTCGGGGTCTAAAAACGAGGTCCCGACCAGAGACTTGTCGGGACGACAAGAAGAGATCTTTCTCCAACCAAAACCAATATAGAACCATCACTTGTGAAACGTATCGTTGAGTGTGTACCAAATTTCAGCGAAGGACGCAACGCAACGACGATTGAGGCCATTGCCGGAAGCATTCGCGGCGTGGACCTTGTCAAGCTTCTGAGCGTTGAACCAGACAAGGATTACAATCGCTGTGTCGTAACGTTCGTCGGTGAACCGGACGCCGTTGTCGAGGCAGCCTATCGCTCTACGAAGGTCGCTGCAGAGCTCATTGACATGAGTACTCACAAAGGGGAACACCCTCGGATCGGAGCTGTTGATGTCGTTCCTTTTATCCCAGTCGCGGGCGTGACCATGGAAGAATGTGTGAAGCTCGCGAACTCGTATGGTGCCCGGGTCGCAAAAGATCTGAACATTCCTATTTACCTCTACGAGAACGCTGCCCGTTTACCCGAGAGAACAAATCTCGCGACGATTCGTAAAGGCGAATATGAGGGTTTGCAGCAGAAGCTTCAAGACCCCGCATGGAAACCTGACTATGGTTCAACGGTGTTCAATGTGAAGTCGGGCGCAACGGTGGCCGGAGCACGCAAGTTCTTGATCGCGTACAACGTCGATCTCAACACGCCGGATGCATCCATCGCCCAGGAGATCTCCTTACGGATCCGCGAGAGCGGGCGATCGCTGAAGAACTCGGCCGGTGAAGTGGTGAAGAACGAAAAAGGCGAGTCGGTGAAGGTGGCTGGAACGCTGAAGGCAGTCAAGGCAATGGGTGTCTTGCTCGAGCGATTCAACATCGCTCAGGTGTCAATCAATCTGGTCGACTTCGAAACAACCCCTCCACATGTCGCATTCGAAGAAGTCCGCAAGCAAGCCCGTTCTCTGGGAAGTGAGGTGACCGGCAGCGAAATCGTGGGGCTTACGCCTCTCAGCGCGTTGCTTATGGCGGGACGTTTCTACGCAGGTCCTGCCGAGGCGAGCAAGAAGACCGATCAGGAACTTATGGCACTCGCCATCGACAAACTTGGACTCAGCCAACTAGAACCGTTTGTCCCGGACAAGAAGGTGATTGAGTTCATGCTGTAGCAAAAATTCGAAACAAATCCGAAATCCGAATCTCTAAATCCCAAACAAATTCGAAATCTTGACACACAACAGACACCGTGTTCTCAGTCTCGGATTTCGGCATTAGAATTTCGTATTTCCGTTTGTTGTTTCGTATTTGTTTAATTTTTCGATGTGTTAGTATTTCGGATTTGTTTCAGATTTCGATATTGGCATTTCGTGCCTTCTCTCCTCACCAACATTTTATCCGAAAGTAGCTCTTATGCTTATTGACAAAACCATATCCCAATTTCTCGATGAACTTGCCTCAAACTCGCCGGCCCCAGGCGGAGGCAGCGTCGCCGCACTCGCCGGAGCTGTCGGCGCCGCTCTGGCCTCGATGGTCTGCAACCTCACCATCGGGAAGAAGAAATACGCAGACGTGCAGGACGAAATGAAGGCCGTCGTTGGACAAACCGAACTGCTGCGGAAAGAGCTAACTCAACTCATCGACAAGGACACTGAGGCATTCAATGCTGTCATGGCCGCGTTCGGATTGCCGAAGGGGACAGAGGAAGAACTGGCAACACGTTCGGCCGCCATCCAGGAGGCGACAAAAGCAGCAACATTGGTTCCGTTGAGCGTGATGCGCACGTGCGAAAAAGCTCTTCTCCACGCAAGAACCGTCGCTCAGAAAGGAAACAAGAATTCAGCCTCAGACGCGGGAGTTGCGGCGCTGATGCTTCAAGCAGGTTGTGCGGGTGCGGCACTGAACGTGCGAATAAACCTGGGCGGGCTGAATGACGCCACGTTCGCCCAACAGATTACACAGCAAACCGATGAAACCATCCGGAATGTGGAGAAAACCACGCGAGAGGTGTTGGTGGAAGTGGAGAAATCGATCGGAGGAAGCTAATCGGTACAAGCCCTTCTTCTTAAACTGCCACAGTGAGCGAAACGGACCCCTTTCCCTTCCCGCCTTCAGCGCCTCACCGTGAGCGTCGCAGATGGATAGAACGAGAGCATATCAACGCGCTGGCCGGTAATGCGATCGAAGTAGAAGACATTCCTGTTGTCATACACATTTAGGAAATCGAGGCCGCCTGAGACGTCGAACCCGAACAGCTGAATGTTGTACGAGATGCTGGCATCGAGTCTGTGGTAGGCTGGCAGACGAGCCGCATTCTTTCCCCCCAGCATCATGATCGGCAATCTCGTGTCGAGTTCGAACTGCCCGGGGAGTGGAGTCGCGAACGTATGCTGGTCAAAGTATCCCACTGTCTGTGAGAACGGAAATCCCGAACCGAATTCCCATCGCAACGTGGCGCTTAGTGCCTTCACGGGATGACCAACGACCATGAGATTCAAATGATGGCGCCGATCATATCGAGGGTAGTAAACAAATCCAGCATTGTCTATCAAGGACCAACCCAATGAGTACGCACCATACAAGTCAAGCCATGCAATCTTGGAACGAATCATCGCCTCCACTCCGTACGACTTTCCTGTTCCCTGAATGAAGTCAGGATCGATTGCCTCAAATTTGTGCCGATTATATACCACCAGCGACCCATAGTGTTTGTAGTATCCCTCCAGATTGAGGAATGCTTCTTCGGCGATGTTGCCAGAAAGCCCCAGAACATAGTGGTCAGCCTGCTGATCTGGCAATCCTTCAGGAACCCGGATCCACGCCTCGAAGATCGAAACAATATCATCTTCGTTCTCAACAGTGAGCATTCTCTGAGTAAACCGGCCAAATGATGCCTTTGCCCTCCAAGTCCCCGCGAGAGCATAGGACAAGTTGAGTCGCGGCTGAATCTCATCGATTGGCTTACCTCCCTCAAGAAGTGATCCAAGTTCAACATGAAGTCCCGCATCCAGTTGCACATCGCCGAATTTGGTTTGATATCGTGCCCATACGATCGGCTCCACAAGCGTACCGCTGATCTCCTGTTGTGCACCAAGCTGGTTTACAAACCTGTAATCCATCGAAGGAAAGCCAAATTCGAAACCAAAGAAGTAGAGATCATCTGGACCCGTGTAAACGGTTGCTGTCGTACGCAGGCCGTAGTGTTTGACAGATGTCGATGCAGAAGTGGCTGTGCTAGATTCCTTTGCGTCCCGGTTAGCAGAGTACACACTTCCAAAAACCAACCACTGGAGGAAGATGCGTCCCGTTGGTAAACTCGAACCGGTAATTGCTATCCCGTTGTTTTGCCACGAGTAATCTGGTTCGTACTTGGACGCTGACAGCAGATTGTCCCCGCTCGAAAGGAAAGTGACGTCGAACTTTTTCACACCACCGGGCTGCGTAGACA
>JBGPAN010000152.1:0-8500 GCA_041480785.1 Bacteroidota bacterium
ACTGAAGGAAGGCGACATCCTTCTGGCCATCAACGGCAAGCAGTTCACTCGCACGGAAAGTGCGATGATGATCATCAACAGCGTCAAACGGAATGACTATGCCGAGTACACCGTCGAACGCTCGGGAACGATATTCAAGACGCAGGTGCAAGTCTTGAAGGTGTTCGACGTGCGTTATCTGGTGACCTTTCTTCTGGGTTTCGGTTTCCTTGTGGTCGGTCATATCGTCGTCTGGTCCAGGCCGCAGGGACTCGTCCAACGAATGTTTGGACGATACGGCATATTTGCCATGTTGTTTCTCGGATTGTCTCAACTCAATGTCTATGGGCTACCGCCGTGGGTCTATTACTTCTATGCCGCGGCACTCACCGTTGGGTGGGTTTTTTCAATCCCGATGATGATTCTCTTCTTTCTTCATTTTCCGGTGAAGACCAGGGCTGCAAGTTGGACGTGGCTAAAAGTTGCCTTATACCTGTATAGCATCCTTACGTTCATCCCGGCGTTTCTCCGGCTCTTTTTCGGCTGGGGTGAACCTCTTCCCGGGTTCGTCTCTGGCATCGTGAATAATACTGCCGGTGTGTTCTTTTTTGGAGGATTGATCATCTTCACCATCAACTACTTCCGGAGTGTTGAGCAATCGAGACGAAAACAGGTGAGGCCAGTCTTCTTCAGTGTCGTCATTGGTGCCCTGAGTGTTGTCTATTCGATTGTTCTCCAAAAGTCTAACCAATTTGTACTCTTCACTGAGCCGGTCCTGTTGCTTCCTACAGCCTTGTTGCTTCTTGTCCCTTTGTCGTTTGGATACTCGATCTTCAAGTACCGACTGATGGATATCGATTTCGTCGTCAAGCGGAGCCTGCTCTACGCGATTGTCACAGCCATGCTCGCCGGGCTATATCTCTTGTTGGTCTACCTCATCGGCAAGGGGATGTCGTATGCGCTGGGCATCGAAGACAATCAGGTTGGAAGTCTTTGCGCTTTTGTCATCCTCGCGTTTGCCTTCGATCCTCTTAAGCGCAAAGCGCAGGATTGGATTGATCGCGTGTTCTACCAGGAGAGATACAACTACCAAAAGGCGCTTCTCGAATTCAGTCAGGAGCTTCCGACGAAAATACACCTCGATCAGATTCTCACCTCTATGATTTCAAGAATCTCCTCGACGATGCACGTGGAAAAGATCGCTGTGGTCTTGTGTGACGATATGGAAGGTTGCACCTCGTCGACGCAGCAGATTGATCCGGCCAACTGTGGATTTGGCAGGGAGCCGGATGGCTTGCTTGCCTTGCTCAGATCAACCCGCACAGCACAGTCATTCGCCATGTTGGCGGCGGAGCCGGATTCATACAACATCCACGCGTCGGACAAAGAGAAGATCCTAAGGGCTGGCGTTGCCCTGTCAGTGCCGATGTTCATGCAAGGCCGGCTCATCGGAACCATCATGGTTGGACCGAAGAAGTCAGGCAAAGTCTATTCACAAGAAGATATCGATTTACTTTCAACAGTCGGCGGACAGGCAGCCATTGCAATCGAAAATGCGCGGTTGCACGAATCCGAAATTGAGATGAAGCGCATTGAGGAAGAGCTTACACTGGCACGCAAAATCCAGCAAGGGCTGCTTCCCAAGGAGAATCCGCCGATCAAAGGTTTGGACATCGCCGGCATTTCCATTCCGGCGTTGACCGTGGGCGGAGATTATTTCGACTACATTTCGCTTGGGGCAAACAAACTGTTGGTGGTGGTGGGAGACGTCTCGGGAAAGGGAATGTCCGCAGCCCTGTACATGTCAAAGATCCAGGGCATGATTCAGATCATAGCTCCGATGTATCATGATCCGAAGGAAATCCTAATCCAGGTCAATCGCCGGATCTACGAGAGCCTCGAACGAAGATCATTCATCACCATGATTCTCGCTCTTTTTGACCTGGAGACGAAAGAGGTCCGGATCTGCCGCGCTGGCCACAACAAAGCGCTGATTGGTGTGAACGGAACTCTGGAGTATCTGAAAGGGGGAGGAATCGGTCTCGGTCTTGAACGGGGACCGGTGTTTGAACAGGAACTCGAAGAAGTCAAACAGCCCCTCAACAACAACAGTATCTTCGTGTTCTATTCGGATGGGTTGACGGAAGCGATGAATGAAGGAATGTCGCAGTTCGGCGAAGAAGCCGTGTTCGAGATTGTGAAACAGAAGCGTGGCTTGGGCGCTCGGGAACTGCAGAATACGATCTTAAAATCTGTGGAAGATTTCCGCGGAGCAGCAGAGCAGAATGACGATCTTACGGTTGTCGTGGTCAAAGCTTCGACTTGATTCCTGCCCATCCGGATCGCACATCAACTTCCTTCGTTCGCTCCGGGTGGTTTTTTTAGGAAATCTTCCTATATTCAGATCGCTCTAATGATTCTTTTGCTCACGGCATCGAAAACGACAAGACTATGACAACCAAAGCACCATCTCCTGTGGCGGAATATCCGCCGGAATCTCTCGAAAAGATCGCATACAATGCAGTTGAAGGGATACCGACCCAGGAACCCAATGATCGGTATCGTCTTGGCTACAACGTCTGGATGTGGCTCGTCGATCGGAAGGGAACGCTGGCTCAGGCCATTCACACCGCTGGTTCGCGACTTCACCTGCCAGAGGATGAAGTTGTCAAAACGGTCTCACAACGCCTGCAGGAAAAAGGTATCCAGATCTAGCGCCGCTTCCAAAAAGTACTATTGTGTTTTGTCAGCAAGACTACCGATGGAAGCGAGCACTAGTGCCTTGCTGAATATGCCGAAGGTATGGCGTCGCCACAAGCTCTCGGATTAGAAGTGGCACCAGCAAGCGAGTGCCCGGTTGCTCTTCTCGTGCACTGTCTCTCGGCCCACCATGAGCCTCGACATCAATTCGCTTCTTCTTTCGTTTATCCTGCTCTTCGTTGCGATGGATATCCTCGGGGTTGTTCCAGTCTTTCTCTCATTGACCGAGAGAATGAATCGTTCAGAAAGTTACTAAGCGCAGTCATTCGGAAACCATTCCACGGAAGGACTCCGAACATGGATCTCGGTCTCAAGAACAAAGTAGCTCTCGTTGCAGCGGCAAGCCACGGATTGGGTAAGGCTTCAGCGTTTGCGTTGGCCCACGAGGGGGCACATCTCGTCATCTGCTCCCGAAAAGAAGAAAGCATCAGAAAAACTGCAGAAGAAATCCGTGCCGCGACGGGGGCAAAGGTTGTCAGTGTGGTGGCGGATGTCAGCAAGAAAGAGGACATTCAACGCTTCGTTCAGACTGCTCTCAGGGAATTTGGCACCGTGCATGTGCTCGTGAACAATGCCGGAGGCCCGCCAACCGGACACATACTGTCGATGGCTGAGGAGGAGTGGGGAAAAGGTGTTCAGTTGACGTTGATGAGTGTGATTCGCCTCGTCCGGGAAGTGCTCCCTTTCATGGAGAAGCAGCACTGGGGGAGGATTGTCAGTATTGTTTCCGTTGCTGCGAAACAACCCATCAACGAACTGCTGATCTCATCCACTCTTCGACCCGGTATCCTCGGCCTGTCGAAGGTACTTTCCAATCAGTACGCCAAAGACAACATCACGGTCAACACTGTCTGTCCAGGCTTGATCCTCACGAGGAGGCAAGAGGAACTGAGCGTTTCCCGAGCTGCTGACAAGAAAATGACGCTCGAGGAATACTTAGTGGACAGCGCCAAAGCAATTCCTGCGGGAAGACTCGGTAGGCCGGAGGAAATCGGAAATGTGGTGGCGTTCCTTGCTTCAGAGCAGGCAAGCTACATCAATGGCGTCAATCTTCTGGTGGATGGTGGGTCGACCAGGGGAATCCATTAAATTTCCAATTTTTGATTTCTGATTGACGATTGTGATGGGGCCGATTGCTGACTCGACCATCCAAATCGATGAGGTCGCTTATCCTATCCGCACGTAGTCCTCAAACGAAAACCCTTCGTGCTGCTCCCTGCTCACCAGCCCGAACACTGAACCGATAAGGTGTTCATAGGGTGGGAAAAACGTATCACCTTGAATTTTCTTCTCCACGATGGTGAGGCGCAGCTCGGATGCCGAAGTGAGGAGTTGTGCAAAGATCCGCCCGCCGCCGATGACATAGACGTCCCCTTCATTTCTCAGGGCATCCAGAGCTTCAGCGATCGTTGGGTATGTTTCGACACCCTCGATGGGGTGGGAGGAGAGAATAGTGTTTCGGCGGTTCGTCAGAGGGCTGCTCAGTGTCTCATACGTTCTGCGGCCCATCAGCACTGGATGCCCCGTCGTAAGCATTTTGAATCGCTGCATGTCCTCAGGAATGTCCCAGGGAACCGTCCGGTCCTTCCCGATGACGCGATCCCTGGTAAGTGCGGCGATGATGATAAGGTTCATGAGTGCTCAGTGACCTTTCGAAGGTTCTTCGGAATCACTCAAGACCTTCGAAAGGTTTCAATGTGACTTTACTTCCACGGAATTGGAATACTGAGCAATGTGAGCTTTGCCTCGAGGTCTTCTCGTTCGCGGTTGCGCTTGATTTCCTGTCCCGGAGGCGGTAGGATTCCAAATTTCACGGCCAGTTCGCGGGCTTGTTCCGGACTGCCGGACTGTATCGCCCGGATGATATCAATCTCGAGACGTGTAAGTTTTGAGCCGCGGAGCCTGTAGTCGATGAATGCTTCCCAAACAGTTGGGCACCATCGCCGGACGATCTCGTGACCGATGACATTTGCGTACGAACGGATCTCAAACTGCGCGTGATGATGCATCCGCAATACGAGGAAGTGCAACAAGTTGTGCAGATCAATTTTCCAGTAGGCTTCTGTGTAGGTTGAGAGCGGAAGATCTTTCCGAGCCTGTTCTCGAGCAATTCCTTTCTCGACCCGCTCGTTGTACACCCGTCGCGAGAAATCCTGAAGTTCCTGTTCTTGCTGGCTGAGTTGCGTCCCCATCCCGATCTCAAGAAAACCTTCGCTTCCTTGCTTGTTGTCTTTCGATTGCTGTCTCCACTCGCCGGGAGCGGTTCTTTGAGCTGCCTCAATCGCAAGAGAGTAGCGCGTCGAATACTCGTTGATGCTTGCTGTCCGATGCCGTATCCATTGACGCCAGCAATCCATCGGTACGCGCAAATGAAACTTTATTTCGGCCATCTCGAACGGCGTCGTGTGGTCATGACGTAGCAAATAGCGAATCAGTCCGCGATCTTCATTCACCTTCTTGGTGCCTTTGCCGTACGAAACGCGGGCTGCCTGGACGACGGATTCATCGCACCCCATGTAGTCGACGACTCGCACAAAACCGTCGTCGAGCACCTTGAACGGAACACCGAGAACTCTATCCAGCTCTTCCGACACTGGTCGTAGAAGTTTTTCCGCTTTCTGCTCCATACTCTCCCGCAAATAGTTGGATTCGTGACGAAATGCTGGTTCTATTTCAACTGATAAACCAATGGAAAAATCGGCGCGATATCCGTTGGGATGTCTGTCATCTTATCGATCGCTGCTTTCATCTCCGGCCTGATCAGAACGTATTTGTCGAGAAGCGCTTTGGCTTTCTCGTAGCTTCCTTCGGCCTGAATGGTCATGATATCGCCGGTGAGACGCTGGGTTGCGTCTTTGACCTTGGCGAGGTTGACTCTAAATGTGCCCTTTGCTGCACTGTATTCAAATGCGCCGGCATCCATCAGGTAATTGAACTGCAAAGCCATCCCTTTGCCATGTGCCTCGTTGATGCCAAACCGCACGGACCGGAATGCTCCCGCGAGGTACGTTACGTACATGGGCTCTTCTGTTAATTTCGACACGACCCCCTTGTCGATAAGATACTGTAAAGCGAAGAGGCCGGCGATGTCGGCTTTCGCTTCCTCAAATGCTGATCCGAGCTCTTTCATCCGCTGACGGACAGTCGTCTGCTTGCCATTGATGGTGAGTGTGTGTGGTCCGAGGCCATGCATGAGCTCATGAGCGAGGATGTGTGTGAAGAAAGGCTCGAACGCGATCATTGACTGTTGGGTGGAATCGATCGCGATTTTTGCGATCTGGACAAGAACTTTCTGGAATTTCGCTTCGGTCACATTCCTGAGCATGACCCGCTTGCTTCCTTTTTCACGCGTCACGCGCTCATCATTGGGAAGATTGTATGCAGCCGTCTGGACTCCGGCGCGTGCTTCGCCGCCGACAAGCACTTCATCCACAACACGGATGGGAGCCGAAGCGCCAAGCTTCGGGTTGCGGTATTTGGGAAGGATGGGAAGGTTGTTCTCGACGTCCTGCAGGTGTTTCGAGAAGGTCGCTAGCTTCTTCGTCTCTTCGTCATTCCGAAGAGTGATAAATGCTTCAAAGGCGGCCTTGTAGTTGAACATGTCGTCCATGTAGACTTCATAGGGTCCAATCGTTAGCTCGATCGGGCTATCAAGATCCATCCAGGCCACATCGCTCGCGTAATAATCGTTGCTCAGAAACGCGTCTGCGCGCTTCGTAAGAAACGTTCTGAGCCCGGCGTTTGTGGTGAGTCCTGCGGCTTCGCGCAGAAGTCTGGCTGCCGGCTCGAGGAGGTCTTTGTACTCTTCATTGTAGGGAACGACCTTGAGCTTCCGGTCCGCATCGCGGCGAATCGTATAGAAGA
The DNA here is from genome assembly GCA_041480785.1 of Bacteroidota bacterium. Taxonomy (GTDB): domain Bacteria; phylum Bacteroidota; class Ignavibacteria; order UBA10030; family UBA10030; genus UBA9647. The sequence continues at coordinate 6,604 of JBGPAN010000152.1, forward strand.
ATCCGGTCGCTTTGTGTTTCTCTGCATCGGGAAGCTTTTCGATCCACGCGTTGAACTCTTCCTTCGTCATGTCCTCCGGATAGTAGTTCGCGATCGCCGGACGATTCGGGACGCCGTCGATAAATGCCTCGTTGTGGTCGATGTCTGACCAGGGGCTCATATTGAGGTTGAAGTACTTAAGCCGGAGTTGGCCCTCCGGGCTCGCATCGGCTTCGAGCTTCTGTCGCAGAGCTTCGTTGCCGCTCCACACCTGACGGGTGTAGAGCTTATCCATGATCTTCGATGCTTCAAACAGTTTGGCGAGCACCTTTCGATCACCATCAGAAAGCTTCGAAATATCAGAGGTGATTTCAACCGGGGTGAACCGTTTGATTTTTGCTTCGAGGTCGGATGGTTTCTTTATTTCCATTTCAGGTTTCTTGCATCCAGCAGTGAACGTGGTAATGGCCAGAACAAAGAGGCCTGTGATCAGGACTTTCATGATCTCTTCCAAAAGGATTGAAGAAAAGTGGACGGTAACTGCTCGTCAGGACAGAAGAATCTAATGGTTAAAGGATGGAGAATCAAGAGAACGATTTCGGCTGAATGCTACATCCCTTCGAGCTTGATCTTTGCGAAGGTCTGGGTTTCGGAGTCTACGACCCAGAAATTCGCACCGTCCCACGTGAGGCAGATTGACGAGAAGATGGGATTTCGATTCTCTTTCACTGTATTCATCGTCACTGGATCGACGGCGACAATGCGGTTGTCAAAATCAGCAGTTCGACAATAGAAAAGATTAATGCCGTCGGAAGAGAGGTTGTTCAAGAGACCATCGAATCCGGGAGTTTCCGAAAACCATCGGAGCACTTCGCCCGTGTGCGGGTTGATGATCCCAGCTTGTTGGTTGCCAGGCGAAGTCCACCAGAAGCCGTACAGTTCCCCTCTGTGCGACATGATGGTTGTTAGACCCTTGCCGGGGGTCGCGATTGTTGTGCTTGAGTCTACGTGGAGCGTTCTCAAATCGAGTGATATTAGTCGACTTTTCGAATAGTCATCTGTCTCTCGATAGAATGAGTAGGCAGTGTCTGCGAGGACGGTAAATGCCAACAATAACGGGCTTCTGTCGGAAGGAGGACGGAAATCTCTCTTCACTGATACCCGTAGTCCGGAACCCGTATCCACTTGAATGATCTCTGTATTTTGAAGGAAGAGCAAAGAGCCCTGATAGAAAGCGAGGAAAACCCTGAATGGATCGTAGGAACCCTCCTGAAACTGAATACGTTTCAATACCTTCCCAATACTTGGCGGCATCTTGACTGCTAGCTCGTTGGAGTAATGGGTCTCGCCAGTTCCGAAGCGAACCGAAAGACGTATAGCGTAGTCAGCATCAAAACCCAGACGAGGTTTCGAGAGAAAGTATATCGGAAGCTGGTTCCAGTTGTAATTCTCTGTCGGCGCGGCGTATGTCCCTTTGAGTGTATCAATGTCATTAAAGCCGGGGAGTTGCGACTTGCGTGCTTGGAGGGTCAGGAAGGAAATGTTTCTCCAAAGCTCTTTGCGAGTCGGCCGATCGATGAGAACTTCGACGCGCTGATAGCCGCTCTGATAGAGTGATATCGCCGGCGTCCAGTCGCTTTCGTTCGAATATACTGGTGAGAGCGGCAGTTTCTCCGTGCATCCGCAGAAAACACTTGAGCAGACCAGGATTGCGAAGCTTAGCTTTAAGATGTCAAAATGCATACGACACCCCCAAGCTTATTCCAAAGCCCGATATATCGAGGGAAGCAGGTTGCTGAGTCTCCCACCATGGTCCGGAAGGTGACCGAGACCAAAGTAGATGCAGTTGGTAACTGGGAAGGTTTAGAGAAGGAATGAAGAGACCGAAATATCCACCAGCCTCTCCCAATTGCGCTTC
>JBGPAN010000153.1:0-8500 GCA_041480785.1 Bacteroidota bacterium
AAAGGGCGAATACGACAATGGCACCAACGGCTCCAGCTGCAATTGTCGCCGTGGATGCCGACTGAATTCCCGGTATCTGATAGTCTTTCAATGGAGAGGACACAACAGGGCCAGACACAGCTTTGTGCTCGAATCCTAGAGACGACGCCACCTTTTCCAGGCCGTCCGGGAGTGGGGAGGCATGGGGGGCAACGAGCAGAAACAATCCGATCACAATGAGGGCGCCGTAGACGAGAGTCGCCGAGCCTCCGCTCGAGGCTGCTGAATCATCAACATCAGCCACCAGTTCAGGGCGAGTCCTGGCAATTGCGACGATGACAAGCATGGTGATCGCCGCTTCTCCCAGTCCTGTGAGCATATGGATGCCAGCCATTGCGGGGAAGGCTGCTCTCCAATCTGCTGTCCCTGACCACGCAAGTTCACCTGCGCAGAACACTGCAGCGACAACCGTTGAGAACCATGACGCAAATCCAACGGCGACAAGTTGGCCCTGGCCGCCCTGTAAGAATAGCCGCAAGGTCCTGTAGACGCCATATCCAACCAGAGGGGCGACGATCGCCATGTTGAAAATGTTGGCGCCAAGGGCGAGGATGCCACCATCGGCAAAGATAAGCGATTGAACGATGAGCACAGAAGACATCACAATAATAGCGGAGCTGGGACCTAGCAACACGGCGGCAAATGTGGATCCCAACAAGTGTCCCGATGTCCCACTGGCGACGGGGAAGTTCAACATCTGTGCAACAAAAATGAATGCCGCTGTTAGTCCAATCAACGGTATCTTCCTCGACTTCAAATGTCTTCCGGCATGGCGAAGTGCGGCGCCGAGCCCCGTGGCTGAGAAGAGTCCGGTAGCGACTGCAGTCTTGACATCAAGGAAGCCGTCTGGAATGTGCATAGAGTCTCGTAGTCTTGCTTGAGCACCTTCCGCGCCTGCAACCTTCCGGAGGTTTGATAAACAGCCGGGCTCCCTTCGGAAGGTGACCTGTTCGGAAGGTGACAGCGCTGCCAATGTACCTCAATAAGCATAACGTTGCAATACCCAATCTCTTTGGGGAGTGGCATGTGCCACGCAGCTCGAAGGCGTGTGGCACCGTCTCGTTGCGCTGTAGGACAGGTTGCCAACCTGTCCTACAAGGGTAGAGCAATCTTCAAACTCCTTGCCTTTCAGAGCAATCTGCGTTAGCTTTTCGACCAGACATCACTCCAACTATCAAATGGCAGGTGGCCGGTGAAGATCCTCTCATGCCTTTTCGTTTTCCTTTCTCTCGTACTCACTCAATTTGTGCACGCACAGCAGTTCAATCCGGACATGTATCAAGACTTGCGCTGGCGGATGATTGGCCCATTCCGGGCCGGACGGACAGTCGGTGCAACTGGAATCCCCGGAAAGCAAAACGTCTTCTATATCGGCGTCAACAACGGCGGGGTATGGCGATCGAGTGACTTCGGCCATACGTGGGTTCCGATTTTTGATGACCAGCCGACCGGTTCTATCGGCGCTCTTGCCGTTGCTCCTTCAGATCCGAACATCATCTATGTGGGGAGCGGCGAAGGCCTTCAAAGGCCTGACCTTTCTGTCGGTGATGGCGTCTTCAAATCGACGGACGCCGGAAAAACATGGAAGTTCATGGGTCTCAACGATGCTCAGCAAATCGGTGCAGTTCTCGTCGATCCCCGCGATCCAAACAAAGTGTACGTAGCTGTTCTGGGACATCCGTACGGGCCTAACGAGCAGAGAGGCGTTTTCAAATCCACCGATGGCGGCGCCAGCTGGGACAAGATCCTGTACAAAGATGAAAACACTGGCGCCATCGCTCTGGCATTTGATCCCTCAAACCCAGAGATCATCTATGCTGACCTGTGGGCAGCCCGCCAGGGACCATGGGAAAATGGAGCGTGGGAAGGAAAGACCTCGGGATTGTTTAGATCAACAGATGCCGGGAAGACGTGGCGTCAACTCACGAAAGGACTGCCGGGTGTGTCGGAGGGATTGGGACGCATAGGATTCAGCATCGCAGGGAGCGATCCGAATCGCATCTACGCAACCGTGGCGGCGGAGAAGAAGGCTGGGATTTACCGTTCCGATGATGGCGGCGAATTGTGGTCCCTGATAAATACAGACCAGCGACTGTGGGGGCGCGGTGATGATTTCGCCGAGATCGATGCCGATCCGAAGAACAAAGACATCGTTTACGTAGCGAATATTGCGACGTACAAATCGACTGACGGTGGAAAGACATTCACCGGATTCAAGGGCGCGCCTGGCGGAGATGACTATCACACGATTTGGATCAATCCTGAAAATCCGGATATCATCCTGCTCGCGGCAGATCAGGGTGCAACGCTCACCGTGAATGGAGGACAAACGTGGAGCTCATGGTACAATCAGCCAACGGCACAATTGTACCACGTGAGTGCCGACAATCAATTTCCGTACAATCTTTATAGCGGTCAGCAGGAGAGCGGCTCCGTGGGCATCGCAAGCCGTGGAAGTGACGGCCAGGTTTCGTTCCGCGAATGGCATCCCGTTGGTGCGGATGAATATGCGTATGTCGCTCCCGATCCATTGAATCCCAACATCATCTACGGAGGCAAGGTCTCCCGCTACGACAAAACGACAGGTCAAGTGCAAAACGTTGCTCCGGAGGCAATTCGCTCGGGCAAATACCGGTTCCTCCGCACGATGCCGATTCTCTTTTCCCCGGCTGATCCCCACGTTCTTTTTCTTGCATCCAACGTTTTGTTCAAGACGACAACCGGAGGACAGAACTGGGAAATCATTAGCCCCGACCTGAGTCGAGAATCTCCCGAGGTGCCACAGAACATCGGAATTTATCGCACGCCTGCCCTGGCGAAGCAACCACGGCGAGGCGTCATCTACTCGGTCGCGCCATCCCCGAAAGACGTCAATCTTGTCTGGGCTGGCACTGACGATGGGTTGATTCATGTGACCTGGGACGGCGGGAAAAAGTGGCAGAACGTAACTCCACCCGAAATGACGGCGTGGAGCAAGGCCGCTCAGCTCGATGCAGGGCATTTCGATGCCAACACTGTCTATGCCGCCGTGAATTGCATCAGACTCGATGATATGAAACCCCATATTTATCGAACGCATGATGGAGGCAACACGTGGAAGGAGATTGTGAAAGGGTTACCCGATTGCGGACCAGTGAATGTTGTTCGCGAGGATCCGGTTCGAAAAGGGCTCCTCTATGCCGGTACCGAGAGGGCCGTCTATGTCTCTCTCAATGATGGCGACGACTGGCAATCCCTGCGTCTGAATATGCCGGCGACATCCATTCGCGATTTGATCGTCCACGGCGATGATATCGCTGTCGCGACACACGGCCGCTCATTCTGGATCCTGGACAACATCACCCCGCTGCGTCAAATCGATGAGCAGGTCGCAGCGTCCCCCGTTGTTCTCTTCAAGCCTCAGCTCACCTATCGTGTACGATGGAATCTCAACACGGATACACCCATTCCGCCGGAGGAGCCAGCAGGAAAGAATCCGCCGGACGGAGCAATGATCGACTACTATCTGAAAGCGGACGCGTCGGAAGTCAATCTCGACATCCTGGATGCTGCTGGAACGCTCGTACGGCATTTTTCCAGTGCAGACAAGCCAGAAAAAGTAGATGAAAATGTGTTACCGTATCCGACGTATTGGTTCCGCTCGCCGCAGATCTTGTCCGGCAAAGCTGGGATGCAGCGTTTTATCTGGGACGTTCACCACGCACCGCCCCCAGGGGTTCGTCGTTCGTATCCAATGACGGCGATCTTGCATGAGACTCCGCTCTCTCCGGTCGGTCCGTGGGTGCTTCCGGGAGAGTATTCTGTCCGTCTCAAGGTCGACGGAAAGACGTCCACGCAGACATTCACGGTGAAGATGGATCCGCGGGTTGCCGCTCCAAACGAAGTGCTTCAGGAACAGTTCAATTTGTCGATGACGTGCTACAACGGGCTGAATCAGGTCGCCGTTGTTCGAGAGAAAATCAATGATGTGCGTGCGCGCATCCAATCGATTCTCAAAGAAGGAGGCGACAAGGAGTGGAAGGATCTGCTGAATCGGGCAGGAAAGAAGGTCTCCGCTATCGATGGAACCGTATGGACGGAAGACGTGGACGTATTGTATGATGCGGAGTATGCCACGAGGGGGAATGAAGAGACACTCGCCGGACTCCAGAGAAAACTACTGTTGCTCATGGGAATTCTCCAGGGTGCTGACGCAAAGCCGACGTCACAGGTTGTTGCTGCCGTTCATGAACAACAGGATCGCCTTAAAGAAGTACTCGCCCGCTGGGAACAGCTGAAACACGGGACGGGCGATCTGATGACCATCAATCAATCACTTCAGCAGAAAAATCGGCCCGGGATCCGGGTGGACTGAGAGAGCGTGCCGTGAAGCGTGTGACAGGACTTGGGGGTATATTTTTCAAGTGTCATGATCCCGAAAGAATGAAGGAGTGGTATCGGGTGCACCTGGGAATCGATTCGGGCAAGGACGGCGCCGTCTTCAAGTGGCGGGATCTCGATGCGCCAGAGAAGAAATGCATTACTGCCTGGAGCACCTTTCCGGCAGGAACAAAGTACTTCGATCCCAGTCAGAAACCCTTCATGTTCAACTACAGGGTAGAAAACCTTGTGGCCTTACTCGACGAACTGCGCAAAGAAGGCGTAACAGTGGTTGGCGAGATTGAGGAATACGAGTACGGAAAGTTCGGCTGGATTCTCGACCCTGAGGGAAACAAGATAGAACTCTGGGAAGCGATCGATGACAAGTTGCTCTAGGAACCAAGAGAACCTATGAATGTTCGTTCAAGAATCGTCGCACTCCTCGCAGTCCTTCTTCTTTGTCCGTTCGCGACCCCTGCCGTCTCCGAATCTTCGCTCTTATGCCAGGAACAGCAGAAATCAGAAGGACTGCGGCTGCTCGAAAAGACAGTGCAGCGGACGTACGCCGTCCACAAGCTTTTCCGCCGTGTCTACTCGGCGGGTTGGGAAGGTGCCAACGGTGCTATCGGAGCTGCTCACCTGTACGCTGTCACTCACGACACGACTCTTCCCGTCGCCTATGGCACCAGCATGGATCTCCTCAAGATGTACAACGGGACCTGGGTGGACGACCGGGCTTGGATTTGTCTTGCGGAAATGTACTGGTGGCACTTCACCGGGAGAAATGCCAAGGTTTGGGTGCAGGATGCGAAGAAACGCTATCTCGATGCAAAAGCTGAAGGCAGATTGTCCAATCACGAGGGGGTCTGGAGTTGGTACAACTGGCCGAAGAATTGGAAGATGGATGACAAGGTCTTTACCAACAGCAACATGAATCAGATGGTGTCGGTCGCTTGTTGGTTGTATGAGGCGACGAAGGAGAAACAATTCTACAACGATGCAATGCTTGTATGGAATGGTGATTCTAAACATCCCGGAATCGAAAAGACGCTCTACCGCGGGAATGGAAAGTGGGAAGGAAAACCCGGTTTGGCTGCGTTTGGAAAGCAGATTCCTTGGGAAGGCGCTGAGTATTGCTCCATAGGAGCTTCGATGTACCGAATGACGCTCGATCCCAAGTACAAGAAGATTGTCGTTGCCACCGCGAAACGTATCATGGATCCTGCGAATGAATGGATCGACTCTCAGGATTTCTATCAACTCAAGATGGATGGCAATGGCGCGTTTGTCCATTTCATTCTGGATGCATATCTCATTGCCCCTGATGAGCTCCCCGAGATTCCGGGCAAGATCCAAAGGATGCTCGAACATGTCTGGACAAATCACAACGACAAGGCGAGCGTGATCCTCCATCGCCTTGGAGACGACGGAATCCGGAACGGCTGGAATCCCAGCGGCGGCGAGGATGGCTACCACGTTGATGAGGTGGGGAGCGTTCATGCGCAGTCGCAGGCCGTCCGAGCTTTCGGAGTGTTTGCTTATGTCCTGCGGCAGAAGTTGGCAAAGAACTGGTAATACGGCTTTCGCGAGGTGGGTCTCAAGATCCCTTTCCCTCGCCCTCATGGAGAGATCCGTGAGAAGGCTCCTCAGATGGTTGCGATTCAATTCAGTATCACCAATGTGTTTCTTCAAGGAGGTTCCTACCCATGGGCAAAATAGTCCGATCCCTCATCCTGTGCTTGGTCTTTATCCCGGCCACGCTCATTGCCAGCGATCCCACGTACTATCTCAAGAAAGCCACCTGGCATGAAACCATCCGATTATCGAGAGAAGCTCTGCTGAACCAGCGAGGAAGTGATTTTGAATTCCGCCAGAAAATTCTCGGACCATGGTATTCGATTGGCCCCTTCAAAGCCAAGGGCGCGAGCGCATTCTCTGAGGTCTTCGAACCGGAACGCGAAATCGATCTTTCGAAATCGTACGACGGTCTTCAATGGCAGAAGAGGACTGAATGGTCCGATGGAAGAGTGATTGATCTCGGAAAAGAGATTAGATGCGCCACGTATATGCTGAGAATAATCACCGTTCCGAACGATACCATTCTCCCGGCCTCTCTGGGGAGCGACGATGGGATAAAAGTCTGGATCAACGGCGTGGAGGTATTTAGAAATGATGTGTCCCGCGGTTGCGAGCCCGACCAGGAAAAGATTGACCTTGTGTTGAAGAAGGGGGAGAACCGGTTCCTCATGAAGGTCAACAATGGTGACGGCGGATTTGCGTTCTACTTCCGGCTCGAGGATGCGGGAATCAACACAATCTGGAAACTTCTGAAGCGCGATTTCACGGACAAGAAGAGTGTCCGGGAGATGGAATGGGAAGATGAGGACAGCATCTGGGTCAATGAATGGAAGTCTGGCGATCTCGCAGAACTGGCCCGGCGATACGTCACTGCGTCGATGTTCGATACTCCAAAGGAGATGGAGCGAGCGAAGGAGATGGCGGCGAAGGTCAGGGCGACTGATGATCTCAACAGAATCCGGGGGGCATATATTCGGACGCACAAGGCCAATGTTACGCCAATCATCCTGACGCCGAGGCCATCGCCCCGCGCCAAAATCAATGGGCCCAGGATTTTCGGAGTCCGACCGGGCAATCCGTTCCTGTTCACGATTGCCGCGACGGGCAAGAGGCCGATGGAATTCTCTGCTGATGGCTTGCCCAACGGGTTGAGTCTCGACAAGAACACGGGTCAAATCACGGGCGTGCTGGTGGAAAAGGGAACTCACATCGTCACGCTGAAAGCGAAGAACTCTCTGGGATTGTCGACGAGACAATTCAAGATTGTCGTGGGAGATCAGATTGCCCTCACTCCGGCACTCGGGTGGAACAGCTGGAATTGCTTCGCTAACGCGGTCGACGACTCCAAAGTCAGGTCAGCTGCGGATGCGATGGTGAAGAGCGGACTAGTCAACCACGGATGGAGCTACATCAACATCGACGATTGCTGGGAGATCAAACCCCATACCGACGATCCGATGCTGAAAGGTGAATTTCGGAACGAAAAGGGGATGATCAATACGAACAAGAAATTCCCCGATATGAAGGCGCTGAGTGATTATGTCCATTCCAAAGGACTGAAGATGGGGATTTATTCGTCGCCGGGTCCGTTGACGTGCGCCGGGTTCACGGCAAGCCACCAATACGAAGAAAAAGACGCTCAGCAGTACGCCGAATGGGGTATCGACTATCTGAAATATGACTGGTGTTCGTATGGCCGCATTGCGAAGGACCGAAGTCTCCCCGAATTGCAGAAGCCGTACTTCGTCATGCGGGCGGCGCTCAACAAGGTAAACCGCGACATCGTTTATAGTCTGTGTCAATACGGAATGGGAGATATATGGAAATGGGGAGGGGAAGTCGGCGGCAATAGCTGGCGCACGACCGGCGACATCACCGATACATGGGAAAGCATGACAGACATCGGATTTTCCCAGGCAGGACATGAAGTCTATGCGAAACCGGGAAATTGGAACGATCCGGACATGCTCGTTGTCGGAAAAGTCGGATGGGGACCGCAACTTCATCCGACAAAGTTGTCACCGAATGAGCAGTACATGCACATCAGTCTTTGGTGTCTGCTGTCCTCTCCGCTTCTCATCGGCTGCGACATGACGCAGATGGATGCTTTCACCTTAAACTTGCTCATGAATGACGAAGTGCTTGAGGTCAGTCAGGATCCACTGGGCAAGCAGGCCGGCAGGGTGTTCAAAGATGGCGATATGGAAGTCTGGGCTAAGGACTTGGAGGATGGGTCGAAAGCCGTCGGCTTGTTCAATCGGAGCACATGGAAGTCCGAAATCAAAGCCCGATGGAGCGATCTCGGTATTAGCGGGAAACAAGAGGTTCGTGATCTCTGGCGCCAGAAGGCTCTTGGTACATTCACCGGTGAGTTCAAGGTTTCGATTCCGCGACACGGAGTTGTTCTGGTGAGGATAGCTGGTTCAAAATAGCAAAGCGACTAGCAATGCATTTTTGGAGAAACCTCAGTAATCTCTTGGCGACAGACGATCTCATTACTGTGCGAGGTTTCTCATGCCCGGAA
>JBGPAN010000154.1:0-8499 GCA_041480785.1 Bacteroidota bacterium
GCATAGCTTCCGACAATGTCGTCTTGCCGGAACCGCCATGCCCTATGAATGCAATGTTGCGGATCTTGTCAATCGGATATTCTTTTTGAGACGCGCTAGCCACAGTATCTCCTCATTTTTCGTAGGTGAGAGAAAAAACAGAGAGGACAACTCGAGGTGAAGCTCACCAGCCACGGGGCCGGAACCGATCAAAGAAAACCCCGACACTGCTCACGATGGTTCCGATAATCGAGGCAACCTGAAGGATGGGTTCTTCGAGTCGTTGTTGCACGCGCTCTTCGAGCACGAGCACGTTGTCTGCCACGCTCTTCAACGAATTCAGTGTACCCTTGACAATGTCAACGTGATCGTCAATTTTCTGTGCAGTCGATCTCAACTTTTCGGTGATGAACGCAAGATTCTCAAGCACCGGCTTGGTCCGTTGGACGAATTCCGACACGTCCCGTCTCAGACCGGACAGAATGACAATCAGGTAGATGCTTAACGCTGTCAGACTGATCAATGCGATCAGCTGAACAAATTGAAGAACAGTTTCCACGGCAAGTTCCTCTCAATCAATACAAGTACAGAGTTTCATCAATTCTGGGGAGGCATGAATCCGCAATCACAACGGTGAGTCCTACCCACCCTGCTTGTTGCGCGCGTCAGTGAGAATTCGCTCTGCATCTCCCATCAGGCCGGTCGCTTGCTTCCGGGCATCTGAAATTAGGGTATCAGATTTTTTTTTTGCCTCGTTCACGATCTCGGTAGCCTTCGTGCGAGCTTTGGCAATGTAATCCTCGCCCTTTTCGACAAGTTCGCCGGTCTTCTCCTTGATATCACGCCGGAACTCCTTGCCGCTCTTCGGGGCATAGAGCAACGCCAACACTGCACCGACGACGCTCCCAGCTAGGAAACCAACGATGAGACCTTTTGCCATGCCATCATTGTTATCGTCTGACATACTATCCTCCATTGAAAATTGAAATCAACGCTGCACTCGAATGCAGATGAAATTAGAAAATAAGAGGTAAAGAAACAAGAAAATCACGGCCCCAGCGAGCCATTTCTGACAACAGATCTCCTGCAAATACTCTTACCGAGATGTGACTCCCAATGGGGCCCGCACCCTAAGTGGACCCCTCGGACAGAATCAGATTCGACAATCGGCGCTGCTTCTTCACATGAAAACCACTCTACGGTCGTTTCGCCTCTCTCCAGCGGTGCAGCGCTTTGACCGGATCACGGTGTGAATCGGAAGGAAAAAGACCCTCAAAAAACCGCCCTGCTGTAACTGCTCAACAGGGCCGGATACATCGTTACAACGGTACATTCCAACTGGACAAGTCGCGATCTACCGGTTCTTCTTTTTGTGACGCTGCTTCCGCAAACGCTTCTTGCGCTTGTGGGTCGCCATTTTATGGCGTTTACGCTTCTTACCACTCGGCATTGCGCCCTCCGCTATTTGTTTTGAATAAGTGAACTAGAATGCTGCTCAAGGATTTGCTTCGCCTGCTGCCCCATTTCAGTTTTGGGTGCAAGTGCAATCGTCTTCTTAAACCACTCGTTGGCTTCTTTGACTTTTCCTGCTCGAAGGCTCACAATCCCCAGGTTGAAATGTGCTGCGACATGCTTTGGATCATACTTCAACGCCATTTCCATCTCTTTCCTTGCCTCTTCAAGGCTCGAGGTCTCAAAATAGCAGATTCCCATATCGACCCTAGCGTTCACGTCTCTGGGATTCTTTTCGAGATATTTTCGATACTGTACGATGGCCTTGTCAAAAAATCTCCCGTCCTGGCAAACATTAGCGAGGGTTACTAGAGATTGCATATCATTCGGATCTGCCGCAACCCGTTTCTCCAGATCATTGATCTGATTAATTAATTGCATGTTCGCTGCGGGTGCCTGCGGAGTCGTCGACGTCAGTTGAGCGGGTTGTTGGTCACGCGATGGGAAGAGCTCCAGCGCGACGACAAGGATCAGCAATAGACCAAGGAAGCCGAATATGGCTTTCCAAGAGAACATGGAGCCTGATGATTCTTGATTCTTTTTGTCGACACGGGCTGTCCCCTGCTTGGGAGCAGGGCGCGCCTGCCCCGATCGCTGCTTGTCCGAGGGGACCGTTCCCTGCGCCTTCAGTTTCGCCCCGCAAGAACTGCAGAAATCAGCATCAGAGGCATTCTCCGAACCGCACGTTGGACACATGACCTCGGCGGAGGCTATTTCTCCTCCACTCTCGGAAGCAGTTTCCTCGGGCCATTCGACGGGCTTACCACAATTGGGACATACCGAGGCACCCCATTGAATCTCGTTCTGACAGTCCGCACACAGAAATCTCGGCTTCATCGTTATGACTGCCCCGCAGTTTTCTTCAGGTTCTCATCGACGACGTGTTTCAGATCTTTTGATACTTTGAAGATCGGAACAAAATGCTCCTCGACTTTCACCTGTTCGCCGGTCCTGGGATTTCTCGCCATCCGACCCTTCCGCTTCTTTACCTTGAAACTGCCGAAACCACGTATCTCGATGTTCTTTCCGGCCTTCATAGCATCGATGACGGTAGAGATGAAGCCATCCACCACTGCCTCGGTTTCCACTTTTGTGAGCCCGGTGGCTGCTGCAATGACATCAACGATATCAGCTTTTGTCAAGGTGCCTCCTGTGAGATGTTAGTACGGTGAAGTAAACTTATATTGGAGAACCGGTTGACTGAAGAGTTCCTTCTTGATCGAAGTAAGCTCTGTTACCGATTGGCCCATGAGCCTTTCCAGGAACGGCTTCAGCTTATGTTCTTTCACAACCTTCGGCTTCCCGTGGATCCCGGCCAGCTTGGCGGCCAAAGCAATGGCGTCTTCATATGTTCCCAAGGTATCCACAAATCCATATTCGAGTGCTTGTCGACCCGTGAACACACGTCCGTCGGCGTACGTAAGCACCTTTTTGCGATCCAGATTCCGTTCAGTTGCCACGACGGTGACAAACTGGTCGTAGACATCACCCAGCAGTTGGTCGAAAAACTTCTTTTCCTCTTCCGTTGTCTTGCGGAACGGCGATCCAATATCCTTGAACTTTCCTGTTTTGAACGTCGACGCGTCGATGCCGATCTTGTTCATCAATTCGCTAAAATGGAGAAACTGAAAAATCACACCAATGCTCCCGGTTAGCGTGCCTGGGTTGGCGACGATTTTTGAGGCACCACAGGACACATAATATCCGCCGCTGGCAGCGACTGAGCCCATCGAAACGACGACCGGCTTTCCGGATTGGCGCGTCTTTCTCACTTCTTCGTAGATTTCCTGGCTCGCCGATACTCCCCCGCCCGGCGAATCCACCCTGAACACGAGTGCCTTTACAGCTTTGTTCTCGCGGTATTTTTTGAACTGACGAACGATGTCTTGAGAGTCGATGATGGGTTCGGCGAGTTCTACCACGGCCAGGCGATCCCCAGAAGTGCCCAGGCTTTCGTCTTCAGGCTCGCTAAAAACCATGGAGACAATGGATATGACAAGCAGGCAACCCAGAAGGAGAAAGAAAGCTACAATCCCAAGAATCCACTTAGCTGTATTTGACATTTGCCACCAGCGACGATTGTCGGTGTGAAGAACGGACTTCTAAATTCAGATCTCTAGATCGCATAACTTATTGAAATGTATATGATTATACGAAGAGACGGTTTCAAAGTCAAATAAGAATTTCCTGTAAAGTAGGGCCTCATGATCATGCCGCTAAATCGAGGTTTTCCAAGCATCGTTTTCAAATCGAAGCCTGAAAAAAAGAAAGCCAGCCCCATCATCAAATCGAGCTGGCTAAACCGTTTCAAGAAGTGACAATGTTAACTGTGGGTCAACCGTGATGGACGAGGAACCTCTCTGCGTCGATCGCTGCCATGCATCCACTCCCGGCAGCACTCACAGCCTGACGGTACGTCGGATCAGCGACATCACCTGCGGCGAACACGCCGGGGACATTTGTCTCCGTGCTGTGAGGTCTCGTAATGAGATATCCAACGGCGTCCATGTCGAGGACACCCTTAAACAGTTTCGTATTCGGCTGATGACCGATCGCAAGGAAGAGCCCATCGCAGGTGAAATGCGTCATTGCCCCCGTTTTGAGGTTCTTCAGTCGTACGCCTGTGAAAGTTTTTTTCCCATCTTCATTCTTCCCTAACACTTCGTCGACTGCAGAGTCCCACACGAACTCGATCTTGGGATTGCCGAATGCCCGTTCTTGCATGACTTTCGAAGCGCGAAGTTCATTGCGCCGGTGCACCACGGTAACCTTCGTAGCAAACCTCGTGAGGTAGGTTGCTTCTTCCATAGCAGTATCGCCACCGCCGATAACCATGACATGCTGGTTTTTAAAAAAGAACCCATCGCACGTCGCACAGGCCGATACGCCGTACCCCATATATTCTGCTTCCGACGGTATTCCAATGAGCTTCGCAGACGCCCCCGTGGAGACAATAACGGTGTCCCCAAGATACATTGTGCCGTCAGAGACGATCTTGAATGGTCGACTCGAAAAATCAACGGATGTCACTTCCTGGTAGATCGATTGTGCGCCAAATTTGTTGGCCTGTTGTCGGAACAGGTCCATGAGCTCAGGTCCCATAATTCCCTTGGGGAAACCGGGATAGTTCTCAACTTCGGTCGTGATCGTCAATTGCCCACCGGGCTGTATCCCCTCAAAAACAATAGGGCTCAGATTCGCTCGAGCCGTATAGAGCGCTGCTGTGAGCCCTGCTGGTCCCGAACCGATAATGACGACTTTGTGATGATTTGTGTCTGGCATTGGTAGTGTTGTTCGATTGATTGTCTATGAATATCTGACACTTCAACTCTATTTCGTTTGTCCTTCCAGAACCGCCTTCGCATTTCGGACAAGACCCCGTCGCTTTGTCCGCTTTACAGGGCTGCGCCGAAAGCGTCGGGAGAATTCTTCTTCTGTGATCGTGCTCAGAGCGTGAAGATCAGGATCGATGTTTTCTTCACGGGGCCGGAATGCAGTCTCTTCCGTCGGCTGCTCGAATCGATTCCACGGACATACATCCTGACAGATGTCGCAGCCATACACCCAGTTCGCGAGCTTCGGCTTCAACGGCTGTGGAATATCTCCTTTGTTTTCGATTGTAAGGTACGAAATGCATTTCGTCGAATCCAGAACATATGGCTCGACGATCACTCCCGTCGGGCACGCATCAATGCATGCACTACACGATCCGCAGAAATCCGCCATGGGTTCGTCGTATTCCAAATCCACATCGACAACGATTTCCCCCAGGAAGACCCATGAGCCGTACTCTTTCGTGATAACGTTTGTGTGCTTTCCAATCCATCCAATCCCGGCACGAACAGCCCATGCCTTGTCCATCACTGGCCCTGTATCAACGTACGTCGCCGAATGAACATCGGGCTTCTCTGATTTGATGCAATCAACCAGAGATTGGATTCGCGGTGTCATGACAACATGATAGTCGTCGCCCCAGGCATACCGCGAGATCTTGCCTGCCCCTCCGGCATTTGAATAGCCGTCAGGAACGTAGTAGTTCAACGCAACAGAAATTACCGATTTCGCGCCGGGGACGATTCGCCGGACATCGACACGCTTCTCCGGCTCTTTCTGCATCCACGCCATTGTCCCATGATAACCACGGCTGAGCCATTCTTTCAGCCTGGCGCCCTCTTCGGTTAGTACATCGGCACGTGCGATTCCGACCTTAGAAAAGCCAAGATTTCTCGCCTGTTCTTTGATGTATTCCGTAAGTGCGTGCGCGGATTTCATTTCAATGCCCAATCGGGGTCAGGATTGGGAGCTTCTACCAGGACATCATTCCCGACCACCTTCACAGCATAGCGCTTCAATCGTCCTCCTCCAACCGTAGCTTGACCCGTCGAGACGTCGAAGGTCCATCCGTGCATCGGGCACGTCAATTCCAACCCGTTCAGAATGCCTTCGTGCATGGCCGAGTAGTGCTGATGAGGGCATTCATTTTGCACGGCATAAAATTGCCCCTTGATGAAGAACACCGCTACTTCCGTCTCATCGATGACGACACGTTTTGGACAGCCACTGGAGAACTCAGCCAACTCAGCAACCTTCGCATACTGAATCATAGTTCCCTCGTGCTTCTCTCATTCAGAGTGTGATACGTTGGTCCACCACGAACCCCTTTTCGGACGGCTTGACAGTAATCGCTGCGGCGATTGGGTCATGCTCGAGGTACAGGATCCACCGTTCATCATACGCGCGGGTGAGAATCTTTCTTTTCTCTTCCAGAGTTACAAGGGGCCGAACATCATACGCCATCACGTACGGCAATGGAATATGCGCCGTCGTTGGGAGAAGGTCGCAACAGAAGAGCATCGTTGTCTTGCCGTCAGAAATCTTCGGCAGTTGTTGCGCGCTTGTATGTCCATTGGTGACCAACACTTCGATTCCCGGAAAAAGCTCGCGTTCGCCATCCACCAGTTCCAGGACGCCATGATTCATCAAGGGGACAAAATCATCGCGCATAAAACTCCCCCGGTCCTTCTCCGTCGGCTGCCCGGAAAGCTCCCAGTGTTTCTTTTGAACATAGTATCTGGCGTTCGGAAACGCAGGTACAAGTTCGCCATTCACAAGCGTCGTCGAACCACCGGCGTGATCAAAGTGAAGATGCGTCAAGATGACATCTGTGATATCCTCTGGCCTGAGACCTGCTTTCTTCAGTGAAGAGAGAAGATCTCCGGAGCTGTGGTCGAGGTTGTAGATTTCCTTCAGTTTGTCGCTCCACTTCGTCCCGTTGCCACTATCGACCAGGATGTTCTTCCCGTTGCCTCGGATAAGCCAGCACCGGGCGGCCAGTGCGATGCGCTGCCGCTCATCGGGCGGGATCAGCTTGCTCCAGAACACCCACGGCACCACGCCGAACATCGCTCCACCGTCAAGCGAGAAGCGACCTGTCTCAAGCGAAATCACTTCATACGCACCAATGATCATCAGCCCTGTCCTCGAATTTGCATGGGGACCAAAATAAAGAAGGTCGGTTGTCACACGCCATCAGCACGCAGATGTGATGGATGGACACCGACCTCTATTCCTGAATCGTAAAAGTCTTATTTACGGAAGCGTGATGTCGCTGGACTGAGCTCTGCGAACGCACGATCCGGATGAAGCTGCTTCGCGCGTGCATACAGAACATCCTCAGTTTCCGGTTTGTTCGGATCAGGGACACAGCAATCCACCGGACATACCGCAGCACATTGTTCCTTCTCAAAATGTCCAACACACTCTGTGCACTTCTCTGGTACGATGTAGTAGAGATCGTTCGAGATTGCATCATGCGTAGCGCCTTGGAATTCCCACTGCACTCCACCCGCGTAGATTGCGGTGTTGGGGCATTCGGGCTCGCATGCTCCGCAATTGATACACTCTTCAGTGATAAACGTCGCCATTCAAATATCTCCTCTCGTTAAGAAATTGACGAATAGCCGCCAGCGACACGGTGACCTCGCTGGATTCGTGGTCTAACTGGTGAATCTGGACTCTCGGTCCTGGTGTGCCCTTGGTCATCGATCAGGTTAATATGCTCTTTCATCGACGAGTACAAAGGTTCCAAGAACAGATCCCAATACTCGGGCAAATAGGCTCTTATTTTGGTGCAGGCTTTCAACAGCTGGCTTCGGCAGCCTTTGAGGTTTCCATTATCGAGATGATAGAAGCCTACGGCGGCGTGAATCAACGCCTGCAAAAACACACGGTCCGGTTCGCGATAACCCTGCCAGAAATCCTCAAGGATGTCGTGCGCTTCGAAGTATCTCCCCTCGTTGAACTCCCGGATTCCCAGCTCCAATCGCTCATCCATTCCGAGCAAGAATAGTAATAAGAGGGATAAAAAACAAGCCATTTGGCTTATATTTTATCGTTTCCGCCTTCGACGCGGCGCATCTTTGTCACAAAAGAGAACACAGATCTGCATATAAAAACATTTCGCCAGCAATGCAACCGCCCACCAAACTATGATAAGATTCTCTCGCGAAGACTGGGCATTATGTGCGGTTTGCTCCTGTCAGTTTTCTTCGGACTCCTCACTGTTATCGTATTCGTATTCTTCGTCGTCATCTTCATCATAGTTGAATTCGACCTTGCTCTGCTTGATAATTTCTGTGAGAATGTCGCTCAAGAAGCCTAAATCAATTGCCGACTTAAACTTGAGGAGGAGTTCTGGAATGTTGATTATTTCTTCAATGCAAGACATGTAACGGACAACTATCTTTTGGATTGAGTATTGCCTTTCTGCCTGTTCCTTTATTTTTTGTCTAATCGCATCAGTCGGATCGATTGACTTGACAACAAATGTTATCGGGAATTTCTCGATCTTGTCGATGTCTAAGAAATACTTCTTCACATCGACAGTCTCAGTCACTTGAAAAAATCGCCCTAATGGCTTCATAACGAAATCAATCCCGCCGTCATTGGCATTGGTTCGGCCGGTTTTGTAGAGTTTAAGACTATCTTCTTGAAGGTCTTCAGGATCGA
>JBGPAN010000155.1:0-8424 GCA_041480785.1 Bacteroidota bacterium
GATCGGCCCCTTGTTCGACGCGTTTCGAAAAGGAGAACGTCATTGCGACGCCGACGATCCAAAGAAAAAAGGGGAAAATGAGATCGGTGAAGGTCCATCCATTCCACGCCGCGTGCTTGAAGGGGGGATAGATATTCGACCAGGAACCGGGATTATTGACCATCATCATACCAGCGACGGTGGCGCCCCGGAACACATCCAGGGAAAGCAAGCGGCCGCTGGTTTTGGCGGTAGCCGTTGTTGTCATGAGAAGCTCCTTGAGTTAATGAGTCATTGAACGGCGATCCAGAGCGGTTGACGAAGCTCACAAACAGCGTCGTTGAGCCCGTGCTTCTACCCCCACGATGTTCCTGACCGCAAAAAAAACACAATGATCCAGCCCACGAGAAGCGCAACGACGATGAGAATGCGGAGTTTCTTTTGTGATGACATGGAGAAACTGTCAGTGAGAACTTGTGGAGAAAAGATAGGGACTTTTGACAGGACAAGCAAAACGCAACATGCACAGATGACAGCATCAGAAGCTATTTCGCAACAAGCTCCGTCAGCTTGTTCGCAAGGGCTGAGCTGCTGAACTCCATCTCAGAATCGATTCGGAAGCGACCGACCTCTTTGCGATCACCCTTCAGAACAATAACTTCCCCCATGCCTTGTTTTTCCGTTGCACCAAGCTGTTCAATCGCAGTGCGATCTGAACTATTGCTCCCCACCAGGAGTGTTGGAACATAATATTTCCCAACAATCTCGCCGACTTTTTGTTCTTCAAACATACTGTTCGCCGGCTCGATCTCTTCACTAGAATTCAGAACAAGAACCATCACGCGGCGCTTCTGAAGAGACGCTTCGGCGATCACCTTGTCAAGTTCCTGCCATTGGAGAATCTGGACACCAATCGAATCATTCAACCACGCGATGAAGGGCGATCTGGGATAGAAGCCGACGTAGCGCTTTCGTTCTCTCCCAGCAGGCGTTAGCACAATATAGGTTGGGTACGCTCTAATGTGGAATTGTTTCCTGAGTGTATCACCAAGAACGGGATCATCGCCGTTGATCTTCGCGAGTACATAGCGTGATTTCAAAATAAGTTGAACAGAATCATCCGGAAAGACGTTCTTTTCCATACTCTTGCACGGACCGCACCACTCAGCGTAGACATCGACAAGCACAGGCTTTTTCTGACTCTTGGCCAATGCCTGAGCTTTTTCGATATCAAGCCACTGCAACGTATTGGCCGATGGCCAATATTCCATCACCGCCGCGACAACCAGGAGGATGCCTCCGACGATCGCGAACCACTTGGCATATGTTGTATCGCGTTGATTCATCACACTATTCTGAGCCTTTGTCAACCTGTATCACCGAAATACTCCAGAACGCAAGCGCCAGAAACACCGCCAACGCTCCAAACCCCCAGGTGAGTTCGGTAAGGGGCGTTCCTGTCCTTGCCATAATCGCATCGATTGAGTCCCAGAATCCGCTCGGGAAAAGGTAATCCTTGAGGACAACAAGCCACTTGTCCATCCAGTGCACGTACTGTATGTACGAGCCGATCGAAGATGCGAGCATCGCCCAGAGTACCAGTCCAATGACGTTGAAAACACCGGGGAGCCAACACGAAAGGAATAGCAGGATAACCACATAGAGCAATCCCTGAAGGAGCATCAATGCATGTATGTACAGCACCCGGGCAAGATCAAACTGCACTGGTGTCTTTGAGAAAAAGACGGCGAAGGCCGCATTGGGAAGAACGCCGGCGACGATAATCGTTATCACGAGGGATACATACACCGCGCTCAGCTTGACAACCATATACTGCTGCCGGGTAATGGGCCGGATCAACAACGTTCTGAGCCATCCATCTTTGACATCGTTGCTCACAGATCCAATCGTAAAGATTGCTGCCGCCAGCGGAATTACAAAATTGAGATTTAGCATGATCGCTTGCTGGGCAACGTTGTACTGCCGCTGCATCCTGCCCGTTGCAAATGCCATGAGTAAAGAGAGCGATGCAAGCATCACAGGTACGAAATACGCGGCGATTGGCCATAGCCGGCGCAACTCAACCAGAAAGAGTTTTCGGATTGCTCCCTTCACGCGCGTTTCCTTTCAACCAGATGCTTCCGGAAAGCCTCTTCAAGAAAACCTTGCGGAGTATTTGCGAGCGAGTGCTCTGCAACGAGGGCTCCATCCAGGATGAAGAGAACGCGATCACAGACGTTTTCCACTTCCGTCAGGTTGTGAGAACTGAAGAAAACTGTCGTCCCTTTTCCTTTCTGCTGAGTCAGATATTCGCGCAATTCAAATACCGATGGAGGATCCATGGATGCAGTCGGCTCATCGAGAAAGACGACTTTTGGCGAACCGATGAATGCGACTGCCAACTCGATCTTCTGCCGCATTCCTTTTGAAAGTGCGGAGAGCTTTCGCCCGGCTGCATTTGTCATGCTGAAGTGCTCCAACAAGCCGGTAACTTCCTCAGACGGACGGGGGCAGCCAACAAGAAGAGCATGGAGATCAAGAAAGGATTGAGTCGAGATTGTGCCCGAGCGAAATTGCGAATCGGCCTGATAGCCGATGTGCTTTCTCGTCTCCAGTGATTCAGGGTGATTTCCAAGAATGGAGGCCGAGCCGCCCTTGTCGGCGCCAAGAAAACCCAGAAGGATGCGAAGAAGAGTTGACTTTCCTGCGCCGTTCGGACCGATAAGTCCGACGATCTCCCCTTGCTGCACCTGAAAGCTCACGTTGTTGAGTGCACGAACGGGTGTCTTTGAGCGGGGACTGTAGGTTTTGCTAATGTTCTCAGCCTGAATCGCCGGAATCGCTGCTTCCATGTCGGGGAAATTGCCGATTGAAAAGAATGAAGTCGAAAATACACAGGAACGGGCCAACTATCAACAGAAATCAGCTTGGCTCGACGGGCTCAGCGTGAAGTGTGAACCGACGAACCTGCCCAAAGGTCTGATACAGCTTCGTTTCCACCTCTGCGATGATCTGGTGCACTTCCTCCAATGTCCTTGCACTGTCCATCTTGCAGGTCAGTGTGACATGGTACTCGGAAACATGCCGCAAAACAGAAATGTCTGCGCACGCAAGGATGCGCCGATCACGAAGAACAAGCTTTTCGATAGCAATACAGAGCGCCCGTTCGTCCTCGGTTGGATGCATCGGTTCTCCCGGGTCGGCGAGATACTCCTCGAGGTGAATCGTTATTTTCTCCACAGACGAGATCTCTTTTCGGATCTGCCCCTCGATTTCAGACGCCAGGGTATGAGCTTCGACAAACGTGTTCCCTTTTTTGTATTCCACATCGAAATCGATGAAGTACCCATTACCTGAACGATGCACTTCGAGATTGTGCGGCGGCGGAAGTCCTTTCTCTATGACGATCATACGGACTCTGTCGAGGACCGATTCATCCTCGGTCTGCATCGGTTCCGGGTGAACGGTGACGTCGACTTGGGGATGTACTGCTTGAACCGTTCGCTCAATGTCGTCGACGATGTGGTGTGCCCGTTCAAACGGCATCGTCCGGCGAAGTCCTACGGTAGCGTCCACAAATGCTTTCGACCCCGACATGCGGACCCGCAGAGACCGTACTTCCTGAACCCCATCGACCGCCTTGATCTTCTCTTCAATCTGTTGCGCCAGCCCGTCGGGTACGCGATCCATCAACGCATCAATGGTGCGACGGCCAAGCCGGTAACTCACCCCTAAGACCATAATTGCAACAGCCAACGCCGCGACCGCATCGAGACTGGCATAGCCAAATGATACGAAAATCAATCCGGCAAGCACGGTCAACGACGACCAGATGTCGCTCGAAAAGTGAAGCGCGTCCGCTTCCAGCGCCTGGCTTCCATATTTCTTCGCAACACGCTTGAGTGCACGGGACCTGCTGAAATCGACGGCTATCGAAACCACAATCACGCAAAAACTCCAGACGGTTGCCTCAACATGAGCAGAACGTGCGATGAGGCGCCCGACTCCCTCCCAGATGATCCACCCGCACGTCGCGATCAGAAGAATCGTTTCGAACAAGGCGGAGATATTCTCCATCTTCCCATGACCGTACTGATGGTCCTTATCCGCCGGTTTGTCGGAGACACTCACGGCAATGTACGTGATCAGTGCTGCGAGCAAATCCAACCCTGAGTGTGCTGCTTCAGACAGGATGCCGAGGCTGTTCGTGGAAAGACCGACGAGCAGTTTCATTCCTGTGAGGCCGAGACCGGCCATCACGGAACTGAGAGCAATCGATTTCTTTTCACGAACTCCAGATTCATCCATTAGTGCATCATCTCAAATGTTGTCGTTCCGATGGGATAGCGTTTCCATCCTTTGTAGTCGAAGTGCCACCATTCCCATTCAAAGATTGTGAAGCCCTCCGCTTCCATGGCTTGCCGCAACACTTTCCGATGCCAACGCTGCAGCGATGTTCCTCCCGGATATTCCGGATAGGCCCGGCGAGAAAACTCATCGTAGCCGCTTACCATCTCGACTGCCCGCCCCGTTTTTAGATCATACAGCGAGAGATCGACGGCACACCCGCGGTTGTGGTGGGACCCCTTCGAAGGATCTGCGACAAACTCCTTTTGCTCAACCGGCGTTGCATCCCAGAACATCTTGGTCACGTACCAGGGGCGATAGGCGTCGTAGAGCAGCAGCCCGTAGCCCATCTTTCGCAGCGACCGGTGAACGTTCACCAGCGCCTCGGCCGCCGGACGCTGAAGAAATGCTCTCGCCTGAGAATAGAACCTCTCCCCCACAAAATTGTTCGTCGTGGCGTACCGAATATCGAGATGTATGGTCGAGTCAAGACGCGTCAACTCCACCAGATCCGGATGAAGAAATTCGCCTTGCTCTTTCGGCGGAGTGGCCCGCATTGCGTCGTTGCGCAGAATACCAATCGGCTTCAACAGCCTGATGCGAAATGACCTTCCATTCTCCTCTCCGAAGAACGCCCTCTTGTACGTCTTGCTGCCGACGTCAATGGAGATCCCGGCGCCATCCTTATTCTTTTTGAAAATACACACTTTTTCATCATACGGCCACCCCTGCCCAATGGCAAAAGCGGCGCTCACGGTCTGGTTCAACTGATAGAAATGATTCGATTTTGTCAATAGGCACAGGGTTCCTTCGCGTTCAAGAACGAACAGCGTATCGGCACCGAGCGTGTACTCACCGACAAGCCCCTTCCACTTAGCTGGAATGTCTGAAGGCTTTGCCTGGTTTCGCTCTTCCGGGAGAACTTGACACGATGCAGCCCTAGCCCATGTGGGCGGTGCGAATTGCAGGCAGCTCGCCGCCAACAGAATGGCGATCATCGATGTGAAGTTCATTCTCCCAATCCGGTATCGCATTGCATTCTCTGATTCAGAATTTCAGCACTTCGCGCATTCTCTTCAAAAGGGGTTGAATCTCCGTGTCCCAGTACTGCCAGCTGTGTCCTCCCGGCGTTTCGTGGTACTCATAAGAAACACCGCCCCCACGCAAAAGATCCGTGAGCGCTCGGTGAGCAGGCAGGAAACTCCTGTACCCGTCCTGAGTGCCCATGGCCATGTAAACATACGGCATTGATTCTTTTGATAGTTGACGGTAAAGGAGGAATAAATCGTAGGTGTTGCGCGAAGCACCTGACTTCTCTCCAAACGCACGCCTAAGGCTCGGGAAGAGCGCACGTTCAGGCTGGCGCGTCGTATCGTTCATGCCCCGGGGAAACGCAATCGCTCCGCTCAGTGAACCGGCAAATCGGTACTTGGTCGGATGACGCAATGCGAGCACCAACGCTCCGTATCCTCCCATGGAGAGACCGGCAATCCCCTGCCTGGTTGTGTCGATGGAATACGCCTTCTGGATGTAATTCGGCAGATCGTTGACCAAATAATCTTCAAACCGATCGTTGGGATCCATTGCCGAGTTCACGTACCACGAATTCTCTCCGTCTGGCATCACGATGATCATTGGAATATCGCGGACATACTCTGCGATCTTTGTCTTCGTCGGCCAATTATCGTGACCACCGCTGTACCCGTGCAGCAGGTAAAGAACAGGATAGTGCATCCTCGGATCATACTTCGCTGGCACCAGGACGGACAACTTCTTCGTCCTGCCAAGACTCGGCATGTAGAAACTGTCGACCCTGGCGATTGATTGTGCCGGGAGATCGGAACCCGCAACTATCAAACACAAGAACAACGCACATCTCATAAAGCAAAGGTTTGTTTTCATAGTAACATAATGTTGGTGTGATGATTAGAGCATACTGTGACGTTTCCGAAGGAACCACTCAAGAGCCAAGAGGGCAATGAGGCTGCCGAGCATCCAGGTCTTGTTCCACAACTCCACTTGCTGTAAAACGCTTACTTCCCGGACCCTGAAACCGGGGAGCGACGCCAGATCATCCGGGAGCCGATGGAGATCCTCGGGTTCATAGTATCGCCCGCCTGTGCGCAGGGCAATCTGCTGGAGCAAGTGCTTGTTGGCCTTTGTATCGAGAAACTCCGCATTCAATCCACCGACAGAAAACGTCCCTTTCTCTTCAGCAATCTGTCGACCGCCAGCCACAGCGCTCGCGGAGTAGCTGTAGTCTCCTTCCGGCAGTGGATCAAAAGCCCCTTCGAACCGCCCGTTTCCCAATGACGTAAGGGTGAGCTGGCTAGATTGGTCTTTCTTTGTCACAGAGAGGGAGACTTCCGCCGCGTCGATCGGTCTGTAATTGTCGTCGTAGACTTGTGCCGTAAACTCAACGGGATCTGATCCGGCAAAGATTTCCTTTGTCGGGTGCACCTGGACGGGCCTTTCATCGTCACGGGTCACCAGCCATCGGACACTGTTACTCATGAAGTTCTCAAGAAGCGGTTCAGCCCCAGCGATCCCTTCCGAGTAGCTTTTCCAACGCCAGATTCCATAGCAGGCGAGAGCCAGAGATTTCGAACGATTCACACGACGACTGAGAAACAGCGGATCATTTGTCGTCACGTTCTGAATCCGGGCACGGGCAAGAACTTCCGACTCAGGTTTCGCACGTAAGGAAGCTTCGACGGTGAACACCGGCGGCAATTTGCTCCAGACGTCCGCAATCGACGATCGCAGAATCGGGTGATTCCGTTGGTCTTCTGACAACGAAAAGAACAGTTGCCCTTCGTTCTCCGATTGTGCCGGGACCACAAACGGCAGATACGGTTCGAGAGTCTTGAGTTTCTGAAAATCTATCGAGCGGCTCGGAATGAAAAACAATCCCTTGCCTAGATCCGCCGCACGAGCAATCGTTGTGATGGGAGTTTGAGAATCCCCGACTCTGGGATAGCCAACAAGAATCACACAATCAGCATCCCGTAGCACCTGGTCGGTGAGAAGCCCTTCATAGAATTGCCCGGTGCCCCGTCCGATGAACGTTTTGAGGTCAATATTCCTATCGTCCTGAAGAGCCAGTCGAATCGCGCTCACATCTGGACTAGGGGCTCCTGCAACGAGGACCACCTGCATCTTGCTCTTGAGCACTTTGACGAAAAACGACGACCGGTTGTTTTGATAACTAATCTCTCCTTCGAGGTGAGAAACGTCGACTGCGATCTTCTGCGTGCCTTCCTGATCAGGAGTAAAGGAAAGAGGAACATCGTACTCTCGGGTACCTGGCTCGAGAGTAACCATCTTGCGGTCAAGGGTCTTCCCTCCTTCGAGAAGCGTCACCTCAACGCGTTCGTTTGAAGTCCCCGAGCTCTTTATTGTTGCATTCACCGGGACCTTGTTCCCGACATACGTGATGGTGTTGGCAACAACCTTGCGGACAAGCACATCGTGCGGTTCACTGCTGTCCCCAATACCGACAGCGAAGAGCGGTAATCCCAGTTCTTCCGCTTCATAGACCGGACTGGATCCCGCCGTGACAGTGCCATCGGTGAGCAAGAGAACGCCCTGCAGATTTCGTTCGGCCATCAGGCTCTTCAATTGCTTCAAGGCGCCGCCGATGTCAGTCCCATCTCCTGCGAAGGAGAGTGAATCTCGGGAAATCGTTTGAAGCAAACGGAGCTTCGTGTCGAACACTCCGAAGAGAATTTCGCTCTTGGACGATATCGTTTTGAACGCGGGCGAATCGAGCGCCTTCAACAGAAGGTCCTTTCGATCGCCGGTTCTGTCCTGAATCGTCATACTTTTGGATTGATCGACGAGAACTGCGAAAACCGGTTTCTCAGAGTGATGATACACCAAAGAGAGAAGAGGCTCGCCCAGAAGCAGGAACAGCAAAAACAAACTCAATCCCCGGAGCGTTGTCAGAGTAATACGAAGCAGGCGGGAAACAGGTGGTAGAGTAACCCGGTAGGAAAAATAGGCAAATGCACCAGCTCCGATCGCCGCCAATACTATCAGGAATGTATTGAGAGACGTGGCGAGGTGAAGATCGGGCATCGGGGTTTGTCCAAAACC
>JBGPAN010000156.1:0-8372 GCA_041480785.1 Bacteroidota bacterium
CCGCCATATGCACTTGCGAGAATAGAGATCCATTCTTCGGGGCGATAGACGGTTTGAAAACCTAAACCGGGCTGCTGATTGAACATGGCATACGTTTGCCATCCGTTGATGATCCAGTATTCCAGTTTCAATCTGTCAGTAGGAAAAGTTTGTATTCGTATCCCGGTAAAAAACCAGGGGGTATTATCCGAGGTGAACGAATTCTGATAGTTCCAGTTCTCAAAATTGTTGTACCCCATGAGTCCGACGTAAGACTTGAAAATACCGACATCGATATTGACACCATGCATTGTGTTGAGATGCATTCCCACATATCCTTCGGTCACAAAGCGGAGAGCAGTGTACAAGTCAAATTGGCCTCGCAACGGAGTAGCGTCATTGCGCGGAACACCTGTTGCGCGGGTGCCGAACTGTAACATCAGCCTTCCGCGTGCACCGCTTTCAGGATCATGAAAGTCACCTCCAACTTCAATGTATGAGACATTGAATTCGTCCGAGCGAAAGGTCGCTGTCGATCCTGAATTTGTATGGTCTATCGGATGGTTGAAGTTGAAATTGAAGTTCATATCCATCGTCATATCACCTGTGAAGTATTTCGAGTCGAGCACCTGCTTGTGGAGACGGCTATTCCCCTGTAGCCAAGTGAAGTCGCCCCATGCAAACGGCTCGCTCGCAGGTTGCTCCGAATGAGTTGTTGCCGTGTCGGACTGGGCTAAGAGCATCATGACGAACAACATATCCAAAAGAAGAGCCAAAAGAGTTTTCATGTGTTGCTGCCTATAAGAAATGAAGTGTTGACTTCAAGAATAATCATCGATGACCGATCAAGCGGTCGTTTCACACATGTGAGAACATGGTTGACCCAAGCACAGCGATCGGCTGTAATCATGGAGCACTTTCACTTCGTGTGAGAATGGCTCGAAGATGAAAGGGGAAAACTCTTCCACACGGGTCGATTGGCGTCGAACGTCGCGAGATGGTCGTGTACGGCAAGTCCGATGAACACCCCGACGAGAAGCGAGATGATGCAGGCAAAGATCCATCGTGTTCGTTGAACTTCGTCCCGCCCCGCGTACTCCATCAATGCATCGCCATCATTTTGCGGTGATTGACTGGTGTATACTTTCATGTGTACGAGTTTATCCGACACGAACACGTGCAGAGGCTTCTTGGAGGCATTCATTACGTATCTCCTATTTCCAGCCCATTGAAGAAATGAGGACGTCGATGAGTTTGATCCCGGCAAAAGGAGTGATGATTCCTCCTAACCCGTAAATGAGCAGGTGCCTGCGAAGCAATTGAACCGCGCTCACGGGCCGATACTTCACCCCCTTGAGTGCCAACGGAATCAGCGCAACGATGATCAGTGCGTTGAAGATGACAGCAGAGAGGATGGCACTTTCGGGAGTTGCGAGTTTCATGACATTGAGCGCATTCAACGCAGGGTACGTCGTGGCGAACGCAGCCGGGATAATGGCGAAGTACTTCGCCACGTCATTGGCTATGCTGAACGTCGTCAGAGTTCCGCGCGTCATGAGCAGTTGCTTGCCAATCTCCACGATTTCCAAAAGCTTGGTAGGGTTACTATCAAGGTCGATCATATTCGCTGCCTCGCGGGCTGACTGCGTCCCCGTGTTCATGGCAACAGCAACGTCTGCCTGCGCGAGAGCGGGTGCATCATTCGTACCATCTCCAGTCATGGCTACCAGCCGTCCCCCTTTCTGATAGTCACGGATAAGCTTGAGTTTATCTTCTGGTTTTGCTTCAGCCAAGAAATCGTCGACACCGGCCTCGGCCGCGATGGCGGTCGCAGTGAGCAGATTGTCACCGGTGATCATGACCGTCTTGATTCCCATCTTGCGGAGGTGGGCGAACCGTTCCTTGATTCCGCCTTTCACGATGTCCTTCAAGTGTATCACGCCGAGGACTTCCGTATTCTCCGAAACCACGAGGGGCGTCGCTCCACTCTTGCTGATCTCTTGAACAGTCTGGTGGACCTGGGCCGGATAGACACCTCCCTGCTGCTCGATGAAAGTCTTGATTGCATCCGCGGCACCTTTACGGACAATCCTCCGGGAAGTCTTGCCATCTGGTTGAATGTCCGCCCCGCTCATCCGGGTTTGAGCGCTAAAAGGAACAAACTGAGCGGAGATTTGATGAATGTCTCGCCCGCGCAGTCCATATTTCTCTTTTGCGAGAACGACAATGGAGCGACCTTCCGGAGTTTCATCGGCGAGTGATGCAAGTTGCGCTGCATCAGCCAGCCGCTCTTTCGAAATTCCTGGTGCCGGAGTGAATTCGGTTGCCATGCGATTTCCCAGAGTGACCGTTCCCGTCTTGTCCAGCAATAGAACATCGACGTCTCCCGCCGCCTCAATCGCACGGCCGGATGTCGCAATCACGTTGTGGCGAATCATGCGGTCCATCCCCGCGATGCCGATCGCCGAGAGCAATCCGCCGATGGTTGTGGGGATAAGACATACCAGAAGCGCTACAAGGACAGTGATCGTCACAGGCGAGCCCTGACCCGTCGCCGAAACGCTGAACAAGGAAAACGGAAGGAGAGTGATGCACACGACCAGAAAGATGATCGTGAACGCGGCGAGCAGAATGTTGAGCGCGATTTCATTCGGAGTTTTTTGCCGTTTTGCGCCTTCGATCAGTTTTATCATTCTGTCGAGGAATCCGCCCCCTGGTTCCGCCGTTACGCGCACCACCAGCCAGTCAGAGAGGACACGAGTTCCACCGGTGACAGCGCTTCGATCACCTCCCGATTCGCGAATCACCGGAGCACTCTCCCCCGTGATGGCGCTTTCATCCACCGAGGCGACTCCATCGATCACCTCGCCGTCAGCCGCGATGATATCACCGGTCTCGACGAGAAGCACGGCCCCCTTCGTGAGCTCAGTCGAAGAAATCATGTCAAACTTCGAGCGATCACGCGGTGCGGTCATCAACTTGGCTTTGGTATCGCGACGCGAACGACGCAACGCTTCCGCTTGCGCCTTACCCCGCCCCTCAGCCAGAGCCTCTGAAAAATTCGCGAACAGAACCGTGAACCACAGCCAGAGTGAGACACTCCCGATGTACCATGCCGGAGCTTCGCCTGTGCCGGCCAGTGCCTGGATCCAGAGCGCCGTCGTGAGGACGCTGCCAACCTCAACAACGAACATGACGGGGTTGCGTGCCATCCAACGGGGATTAAGCTTCGCCACTGAGTCAATGAACGCGCGGCGATACATTCCAGGTGTTAGTCCGACGGGTTTCTTCAGCTGTTGTGTGGTCTGCGTTGTCATTCCTTCGTTTCCCTTTCAGGATGCTATTGCATCATCATAAAGTGTTCAACAATCGGCCCCAGCGAGAGAGCCGGAAAGAAGTTCAGCGCGCCCACAATGAGAACAACCGCGATCATCCAGAAAATGAACAATGGGGTGTGCGTCGGCAGTGTTCCTTCGCTGACAGGAACGAGCTTCTTGCGAACGAGCGATCCGGCCAGGGCCAACGTCGGCACCGCAAGCCAATAGCGACTGATCAGCATCGCCAGACCGCCAGTTATGTTGTAGAATGGGGTATTGGCGTTCAGGCCAGCGAAGGCGCTTCCGTTATTGTTTCCCTGAGACGTGAAGGTGTAGAGGATCTCGCTGAACCCGTGCGGTCCGGGATTAGAGATGGAGTCTGTTCCCGCCTTGGAGACGACGGCAAGTGCCGTGAGCAGAAGGACCGTAAGCGGCATGATCAGAATTAGAAGTGACGCCATCTTTATCTCGTAAGCTTCAATTTTATGCCCGAGGTACTCGGGCGTGCGCCCGACAAGCAGTCCCGCGACGAAGACGGCAACAATCACAAATACGAGCATCCCGTAGAGTCCGGAACCGACGCCGCCGAAGACGACCTCGCCAAGCTGCATCATCACGAGGGTGACCAGACCTCCCATTGGTGTAAAGGAGTCGTGCATGGCGTTGACAGATCCATTGGATGCGGCTGTGGTCGCCGTCGCCCACAGTGACGAGTTGGCGACACCAAAACGAACTTCCTTTCCTTCCATGTTGCCGCCAGGATTAACTGCAGTGGCAAGCTGGTCGACACCCAGAGAATTGAACTTCGGATTGCCCCGGGATTCGGCCTGGAATGCAAAAAAGAGAGCCACGACAAAAATGATCATCATAGCTGCAAGCACCGACCAACCTTGACGCGTATCCCCAACCATCCTCCCAAACGTGTAACAAAGTGCGGCTGCAATCATCAGGATTGAAAACATCTCGAAGAAATCGGAGAGCGGGGTCGGATTCTCAAAGGGATGTGCTGAGTTTACGTTAAAGAATCCACCGCCATTCGTGCCGAGCTGTTTGATGGCGATTTGCGACGCAGCAGGACCCATGGCGATAAGTTGCTCCGTCACCTTCGCCCCGCTCGTGTCAGTCGTTGGTTGAAGAAGCGACACGGAAGCATAGGATGAGAAGTTCTGTACCGAACCTTGCGAGACAAGGAAGAGGGCGAGAACAACGGCCAAGGGCATCAGGATATACAGGGTGCTGCGTGTCATGTCAACCCAGAAATTCCCTAATGTCTTGGCGGAGTGCCTGGCAATGCCGCGAATGAAGAGAGCGAGCACGGCCATACCAGCCGCTGCGGAAACGAAATTCTGGACTGTCAATCCCAACATCTGCGTCAAGTAACTCATCGTGGTCTCACCGCCATACCCTTGCCAGTTTGTGTTCGTGGCAAAACTAACAGCAGTGTTAAAAGAGGAATCCGGCGAGACTGCATCAAACCCTTGCGGATTCAAAGGCAAGAACTGTTGCAGACGCTGCAGACCGTACACGACGATCAACCCAACAAAACTGAAGAGAAGAAATGCAATGGCATTCTGCTTCCAGTCCATCTCCTCGTCCGGATTGATTTTGGCAAAGCGATAGATGAGTCTCTCCAAGGGGCCAAGGAGCGGATCGAGAAAGGTCCGCTCCCGCTGGAAAACGCGGGCCATGAAAGTGCCGAGCGGCTTGGCAAGGAGAACTAGCACCGCAAGGTAAACGAGGAGCTGAAGTATTCCATTAGTTGTCATTCGAAAATCTCCGGTTTCAAAAGTGCGATGAAAAGATAGACGAGCAGGGCAACCGAGATGAGTCCCGAAACGACATAGATCCAGTTCATGATTATTCTCCCGACTTGTGTTCGTCCAGAATCTCGCACAGCTTCATGAGTCCCCACGTTGCCGCAAAAAACAGAACGGTAATGCCGAGATAGATGAGGTCCATACTATTTCGCCTCCCGTGTCGATTGAACGTTGTCGAGTGCCAAGTTCAGTTTGAGCACATTCACGCGGGGCTCTCCAAGAAACCCGAGTTGTCGCCCTTCCGTGTTCTGATCTACGAGTGATCGGACCTGCTCTACGGCCAAGTTGCGACTCCTCGCAACTCGCTTGACCTGGTACAAAGCAGCCGCGACGCTGACGTGTGGATCGAGGCCACTCGCAGACGCCGTCACAAGATCAACTGGAATTGGTTGCGTGTTTGACGAGTCGGCGGCGCGGAGGTCTTGTATCCTTTTCTTGGCACCGTCGACGAGTGCTGGGTTGAGAGGCCCATAGTTTGAACCACTCGATGCCCCGGCGTTATACGCGAACGGGCTCGTGGCGGACAGGCGGCTCCAAAAGTACTTCGGATCGCTGAACGGCTGACCGATGAGTTCTGAACCAAGTACTCTTCCCTCTTTCTTCAACAAACTTCCATTTGCCTTCCCGGGAAAAACGAGTTGTGCGATGCCGGTAATGAGGAGTGGATAGATCACACCTGTGATGAAAGTGAAGAGAGCGATAGTGATGATCGCTGTTCGAGCAGACTTTAGGAACATGGAATCTCTCCCTTGTTGTAGAGATGAATTGCTTCAACAATCTTTCGTGTAAGAATTCACGCAACAAAAATGACGGAGAAAAGGCAGAAGGGCAATCAAGAGGCCGTAAAAAGGAGGGTGAAACGTGTAAAGAGATTGTAAAGAAGTGCTGGTTTACGCAGATTCAGCGAAGGACAGGACCATCTCCTTCGCCGGATGTCTCGAGGTGGAGTATGCCGGTGAGGTTGACCGTGGATTCAAATTGATGCAGAAGACAGGAACAGTCGGGCAGATTTTGTTACTAGCATTGAATACTAGCGCCATCGCGTTTCTGAGCGCGGACTTCTCAATGAGACTTTTCCGGCCAAAATGTTGGACTATTGGGCTAGGTAACGCTCAGCAGATGCGGTGCCGCTCGATTTCGAGTCCAAAGATAAAGAGATCTTGTTCCGAGAATAGCCGCCTCGTTTTCCTGAGAGATCACTCATCACACCAGCTTCGGAAGCGCGCCGCCCAACGACACCTCATTTTGCCGTTGCTACGAGTTTCTGGAACCTTGGATCGTTCCTGATGGGATCGAATCGGGGATCCAACCGGAGAATTGCGCTCGTGCACGGTTCGGGCCAGTGGAGCGAACGTTCGATGTTCATGAGAGCTTTGTCAGTGTCGCCGAGCATCGAGTAGACAATGGCTGCAGTCGGTTCCCGCTGTCCCGCAAGAGTATCTATGTAAGATATGTGATGCAGTGCTCGCATTTTGTCCCCCAGACCTGAATATACGAGCGCCAGTCGATTGTGGGCCCGCATATTTTGAGGTTCACTGATGAGGACGCCTTCAAAGGTCTTCCGAGCGGATTCATAGTGCGCCTTCGCAATCGTCGGCCCTTTTGACTTCTCGAGCGTAATCGCACGGAGCAACTCGCTGTCGCTTTGCCTGTTGGTGTCCAAGATGGCCAAAGCACGCTCGTAATCTCTCGCATAGAATGCGATCCTCCATCGGAAGCTGAGAGGGGCATAGACAGGATTTCTCGTTACGAACTTTATTGCTTCATCGAGCAAGGCTTGTGCCTTCCGGGGATCTCCCCAGCCATAGAGAGCTGTCATCATCTTTATTTGATATCCTTGTCCATCCCCAGGAGTGTTCGCTATTATGATGTCTGCCCACCGATCAGCTTCATCGAATCGTCCGAGGCCATATGCGGACCAGCTGGCCCAGTATGGGCCAATATTGCTCTTTGGATCAAGCTCGAATATCTTTTCACCCAGTGCCATCGATGCCTCGTTGTTCGCAGAACGCTGGTGGACGTTAGCAATTTCAGCGAGAACGTCGACGTCATTAGGACTTTGTGTACGAGCGACTTCTAATTCCACGAGCGCCCCCTTCAGGTCTTTCTTCACAGTCTCCAGATATGCCCCTCGGGCGAGATGTATCTGCGGAAGATCGGGTTGGAGCCGATTGGCCTTATCGAGCGCTGCCTCACACTCGCGTCCGTATTCTGGATCCTTAGGGGAAAACAGTGCAGCGTACACGTGTGCCAGTCGAGCATAGGCGAGGCCGAAATTTGAATCGAGCGAGATGGCTTTTTCAAACATATCAGCGGCCTGACGGTTTACCTCGGATGTGGTGCCTTCCCTCCAAAAATACATCCCCTTTTGATAATACTCATACGCCTGCAGGTTTTTCGTCGGTGGAGATTCGATGGATGACTTTTCCTCGGGAGTGAGTGTCGCCCTCAACTCGGATGCGATCTTTTGCGCAACCTCACTCTGGATCGCAAAGATTCCGGTATAGGGTCGATCATAATCCCCCACCCAAACGTGTTCCTCCGATTCCCCGTCAATAAGTTGCGCAGTCACTCGAACGCGGTCCCCCGACCGCCGGGTGCTTCCCTCCAGTACCACC
Organism: Bacteroidota bacterium; assembly: GCA_041480785.1. Lineage (GTDB taxonomy): Bacteria > Bacteroidota > Ignavibacteria > UBA10030 > UBA10030 > UBA9647. Next base: position 7,732 of record JBGPAN010000156.1, read on the forward strand.
GCGACGCCAAGCTCCCGCGCGATTTCCTTAATCGACTTCTGGGAGTCCTTGTATCGAATGACCGACGTTCTTGCTATAACCTTGAGATCCCTGATCTTTGCCAGTTGCGAGAGGATATCATCCTGAATTCCCTCGGCAAAGCTCTTGTCCTCATCTGTATTCGTAATAGAATGAAACGGGAGAACAGCTATGGACTTTCGATTGCCCTCGACTGTGGATCTTCTTACGAAGAGCAACCAGACGATTCCAACAAGAAGGGCTGTGACGACGATTGCCACCACCACTTGCACTACTCGTCGACCTCTCTTCTTGCTTGTCGCTGGAGAAGCGAGAGCACCCCGGTCAGACGACACTTTGATGGCCTTGAGGTCAACCACCATTTCATCCATGTGCTGATAACGCTCGCCAGGATTCTTCGACATTGCTTTGCTGACGAGGCGTTCGAGTTCTAACGGAATACCTGTTCGGAGGCCAGTGATTGGCTCCGGTTCAGCACTTATGATAGAGTAGACCAGAGCATTTTCATACTCGGCTTTGAAGGGGGCTCGCCCCGTCAACATCTCATACATCACCACGCCGAGCGACCAGATGTCGGATCGATGATCCACAGTCTCTCCCCTTGCCTGCTCCGGCGACATGTA
>JBGPAN010000157.1:0-8353 GCA_041480785.1 Bacteroidota bacterium
TGACTCATTACAAGGAACTCGGTCTCGTTAATTCAAAGGAACTCTTTCAGAAAGCGGTAAAAGGCGGCTATGCAATCCCGGCGTTTAATTTCAACAATCTCGAACAGTTGCAGGCGATCATTGGCGCATGCGTGGAGACAAAATCTCCGGTTATCCTCCAGGTCTCGAGCGGTGCCCGCAAGTACGCAAACCAGACGCTCCTGAAGCACCTGGCGAAAGGTGCTGTCGACTATGCTCGGGAACTCGGCTACCCGATTCCGATCGTGCTGCACCTGGATCACGGCGACACGTTTGAACTCTGCAAGTCGTGCGTCGAATCCGGATTCTCTTCCGTCATGATCGACGGATCGCATCATCCGTACGACAAGAACGTCGAACTCACCCGCCAGGTTGTGGAGTACGCTCACAAATTCGATGTCACCGTTGAAGGGGAACTCGGAGTGCTGGCAGGGATCGAAGACGAGGTCTCGAGTACCGTCACGCACTACACGAAGCCGGAAGAGGTGGAGGATTTTGTGAAGAAGACAGGAGTCGATTCGCTGGCCATTTCCATCGGGACATCGCACGGCGCGAACAAGTTCAAACCTGAGCAGTGCACGCGGAACGCGGACGGCATTCTCGTTCCTCCTCCGCTCCGCTTCGACATCCTCGAAGGAGTCGAGAAGCGCATCCCCGGCTTCCCCATTGTCCTTCACGGAGCGTCCTCTGTCCCCCCTGACCTCGTCAAGACGATCAACGGCAACGGCGGGAAACTCAAAGACGCCGTTGGTATCCCGGAAGAGCAACTGCGAAGAGCGGCGGCATCGGCGGTGTGCAAGATCAACATCGATTCGGATGGCAGGCTGGCAATGACAGCGGCGATCCGAAAGGTGTTTGTGGACAGCCCGGCGGAATTTGATCCGCGGAAGTATCTGGGACCTGCACGCGACCAGCTGAAAGAGCTCTACAAGCATAAGATCGTGAACGTTCTCGGCAGCGCAAACAAGGCCTGAGCAAGTTCGTTACGAAGAGAAAACTAAAGATTGACCTTCTTGGACAAGTTTCCCGGGAAGGTCATTTTTTTTGTGCCTGATTGTCTACTTTGTACGGATTGTCTCGCTTTCAGATTCCGCTCACAAGCGGGATTCAGAGAGCGGAACTTCGTCGTCCCGCTCAGAACCAGCGGGACTCCTCGCAAGTGGGTGATGGGCGATGCGAAAGCAACGGTCGGGACCTCGAGGGTTCCGTTCCCACAGGTTGTCTTTTCCTCCGGAGCCCGCGAAATCGACGGCGGTATGGGTCGGCGGCTCTACAGTGCGTTTAATATCGGCGCGAGTACTCTTCAATCCGCTGTTCACACACAATCCTCCGCACCGATATTACGGCAAGTGTGTGGGAAGCTCTCCACGTGCGTTTCGATTTCGCCGTCCTTTTCTGGTTACTCTTTTGGACGAGCAAAAGAGTAACAACATCTAGAGCCTTGATAATTGTAGCCGCTTTCTTTTGGAAAGAAAGCGGCAGAAAGAAACTTGTCCCGAAATTTAACGCCCGTGAGGAAGCATCCAACGCACAAGCCGTAATGTCGCCCCGACGAAGTGGCGAGACATCATCGATCTGACTGCAATCTGGGGCGACATTAAACACACACGAGGGCCGTCCACCCCACCTGCCGAAATTTCGTGACCGGCTTTCTAGAACAACGTATACGTAAGCCCAAACGCCAGGACTTCTTTCATCTGCGTTCGTGCCGACGCGTTCGGATCGTTGATCAATTGGACGTTCAAAACAACAACGAAGTACTTGGCGATATTCACCATCATCGTATTGTCCATCCTCCACGTCACTTCGTTGAATGTTCGAAGCGGTGAGAACACCTCCAGCTTTGACCTCAGCAAGACATCATCCTGTAGCTTCCATTCCACGTCGGTAATCGATTCGATACCGAAATCGACTCTTGTGCTCACCCAGTCAGCAACCGGTGTCGACGGGAGGTTCGCGTAGCTGCGATACGTCGAGGTAACAATTTCGCGAACCGCTGCTCCAAGCCTTGTTTTGACCTCCTGAACCGGCTGGTAACCGAAACCCAGACCTTGCGTGATATACGCCGGGTCAAAGAATTTTGAAACCGGTATGGCTTTCCCCGCGGCATCGATGGTGACACCTTCCGTGAACTGCGTCTTGAATGATGCACCAAGATACGGATTGAGGTGGATCCCGAGTTTGTAGGTCAAAACAGATTCAAGTTCGATCCTATCCTCCACCTTTCGCATATCGCCGCTCCCGAGTTTCACCTGTCCGTATACCATTTTGTACGTGTTTCCCCATGCATATGCGGTATCGTCGAGCGTCGATTTCCCATCGAGCCTCGCTGTCCAGGAGACTGCGTCCTCGCCTCCCTGCGCCCAATCCTTGAGCGACACTTGAGCCATCGTCACACTCGCAACGATCGAGTGCTTCCAGCTCGTGTCAGAGGGTGTCGGAGCTGACGTGGGCGTTTGGGCATTCCCCCGAACCGCGAGAGCTGCAAACAGCAGGACAAACAATTTCTTCATTTCACTTCTCCTTTGAGTTCTCAGTATTTCAGCGAAGGCGACTTTACAGCTTGGTTGTACAATGGCCGCAGCGTTTTGCCTCGAGCGGAATCGTCATGAAGCATTCAGGGCAGAGTTTGCTCGTCGGAGCGGGCGGGACTTCGGCCTTCCTTTTCATCCGGTTCACGGCCTTGACAATCAGGAACACCGCAAACGCAACGATAGTGAAATCAATGATGTTGTTGAAAAAAACGCCATACTTCAGCACCGCCGCAGGAGTCTTGTCGACCGCCGCCTTCAGAGTCAAACCAAAGGCGCTGAAATCGACACCGCCAATGAGCACTCCGATCGGCGGCATGAGTACATCGCTCACCATCGAGCTTACGACTTTTCCGAACGCCCCTCCGATGATGATACCGATAGCAAGATCCAGCACGCTGCCGCGCATGGCGAATTCCTTGAATTCTTTCACGACTGACATAGATTTACCCTCCCTGGTGAGATATGGTGCATTGCATGGTGTACTCCCCTTGGATTTTGGTGCGAGTGACAACAATCTAACCACTCGTTGCAACAATGGCAAAATCAGAGTTAGCATCGTCACGAGACTTGCTGAACGCTTTTCTTTTATCCTTCCTTTTCCTACATTGGCGGTCGTGGAGAAGCATTGAGAGATGCGGTTGAAAATCTAGGTTTCGCGACAAAGGCTATCATGTCACCCCGAGGTGTTTCTGCTCGGGGTCTCAAAATGAGGTCCCGAACAAAATCATTTCGGGACGACATTGTCTTGGTGGCACGACTTTTCGACCAAGTCTCTGGCACTCCGTCACCAATTGTCCACCCACCCATCCCTGAACACCGAGGGCATACTATGCTCAACGACCAAACCATCAAAGCCCCCATCCCGGAACACATTGCCATGGAGCAGACCTCCGGCGGCCTCCTGTTTTCATACCGTTGGTTTTCACCCGCTTTTATCTTCGTCGCCTTGTTTGCCATTGTTTGGGATGGCTTCCTGGTTTTCTGGTACAGCATCGCGACAAGTCAGGATGCGCCCCTCGTGATGCTCTTGTTCCCTATCATCCACGTTCTCGTTGGCGTCGGAATCACCTACTTCGCTCTTGCAGGCTTCTACAACAAGACGCTCGTCCTTGTTGGGGAAGGAAAACTCACGATTCAACATGTCCCGCTCCCCTGGCCGGGAAACAGAGTGCTCCAAGCGGCGGACATCACCCAACTCTATTCCGAGGAACGCGTCATCCGGACTCGCAATGGCACACAACTGAAATATCAACTCAATGCCATTACACGCGACAACAAGAAGATCGCATTGATGAGCAACCTCACCGCTCCAGACCAGGTTCGCTTTCTTGAGCACAAGCTCGAAGAGTACCTCGGTATTATCGACGTTCCCGTTCAAGGTGAAATGCCGAAATAACACGTCAAGCCTTCACACAACCGTCTACTCAAGGATTCTCTTATGGCAACTGAAAAACTGAACATTGGATCCCGCTCACCCGAATTCGACAATCTCCCCGGCACAGACGGCAAGAAGTACTCTCTTAAGAGTTTTGCCGAACGCAAATGCCTCGTCATTGTCTTCTCATGCAACCACTGTCCCTATGTGCAGGCCTACGAAAAGCGTATGATTGCGTTTCAGAGCGACTACGCTCCCAAAGGGGTCCAGCTTGTTTCCATCAATTCCAACGAGACTGTCAACTATCCCGAGGACAATTTCGAAGAGATGGTGAAGCGAGCGCAACAACAGGGCTTCAATTTCCCTTACCTCCGCGATGATGATCAATCGGTCGCAACAGCGTTCGGCGCAACCCATACGCCGGAGTTCTTTCTTTTTGACCAACAAAGAACGCTGCGCTACCACGGCAAGATGGACGATAACTACCAGAATCCCGGGGCCGTCAAGGTGCACCATCTTTTGGATGCCGTCAATGCGGTCCTTTCAGGAGAAGAAGTGAAGGAAAAGGAGACGTATTCCATCGGCTGCACGATCAAGTGGAAGTGAGACCAGAAGCAGTGCATGCAAACACTGAGTATCCCGAATACATCGCCCGGTTCTATGATGTCATCTACACGCACCTGAGGACCGTCGATCGCGACTATTTTCTTCGCACGATACTCTCGGCCAACGGCCCGGTTCTGGAAATCGGTGTCGGGACCGGAAGGTTCTTCATCGATGCCCTCCGCGGCGGCGCTGATATCTACGGTATCGACCTGAGCGAGACCATGCTCGAACAGCTCAGGAAAAAGCTCGGCAGCGAACACCATCATCGCATTTTTCACCAGGACGCCCGTTCACTTCACCTCGACAAAAAGTTCGATCTCATCGTCGCCCCGTTTCGCATGTTCTCCCACCTGATTGAACCGGACGATCAACTCCGGGCATTGAACAGCGTTTTCGATCACCTGAATCCAGGAGGCCGGTTCATCTTTGACCTCTATGTGCCCGACCTCAGTATCCTTCTGAATGGCATCAACGAACAGGTTGACTTCGAGGGAGAGTACGCTCCGGGGAAAAAGCTCAAACGCATTGTTTCGGCGAAACCCGATCTCATTCGTCAGGTCAGCTCTGTGACGATGACATTGACGTGGGACGATGAAACGGGAGAGCGGACGGAATCGTGGCACGTGCCCATGAGATATTTCTTCCGCTATGAACTCGAACATCTGGTCCGCCGGTCAAAGCTGACGCTGAAGCACATCTACGGCGACTACGAGGAACATGAGCTGGGGCCAGAGTCGAAAGACTTTGTTGTGGTGTGTGAGCGAGAGGCGTGAGCGGGGAGCGCCCATAATGGGCGACCATTCTGATCAATGTTAGCTGACATCAACCGACTATGCACAAAGACCATCCAGTCTTTCTCGATCCACCAAAGCCCAGTGATCTATTGTGGCGATATATGGATTGGCCTAGGTTTCTCATTCTTTTGAAGACCAAAAGGCTCTACTTTGGTTCCGTAAAAGTCCTGCAATCAGTTGATCTCTTTGAAGGTTCTCTTCCTACGGCTGACAAGCAGATATACCTCTCTCACATGTCTGAACAAACTCTCAAGAACGGGGTTGAGGCATTCAGAAGAAGAATTCTTGTCAGTTGTTGGCACTACAACGATTCGGAGTCCCTCGCAATGTGGAAGATTTATGCACCGATGGGTAATGGCATAGCAATTCAGACTTCCGTTCCAGATTTCAAGAAAGCATTCGATGCCACGTCAGTGAACGTCTATGCTGGCAGAGTAATCTATATAGACTATGAGACTGAGAGGTTTTATGAGAATGTACCGGAAATCGCCTACCCGCTCTTGAACGGCTTTGTGGCCTTCATACACAAGCGAAAAATATACGATTGGGAGCAGGAGTATCGAGCGCTCGTCCAAGATATGTCCGTTCCTGACGGGATAAGTGTCGATGTTGATTTGAAGCTTCTTATCAAGCGGGTAGTTGTCGCCCCAAAAACTCCTGCATGGATAATCGGCGCCGTCCAACTCTTACTGGATGAGTTGTTGCCAGGCGTGAGGGCTGAGAGATCACTTGGCGATCTGGAGCCTACAAACTGACTGGCTGCCAATGAACCAGCGGCTCCCCGCCAGAGAGCGACGGGGTAGACGGAGATAGTACCAGTGCGAAAGTCACGGCGACATCGAAATCAAGCTCTATGCAGCGTAAACAAAAGCCGGTGCGTCGCCGCAGCTTGGTTCCGGTCCGCTAGGCGGATGCACTCATCTCCAATCACACATTATCGGTAAAATCATGAAAATCATCTGTGTAGACAAAGATATCAAAGCCACTCTTCAAAGTGGTTACTTCATCATCCCTCGTTTTCAACGTCCTTACTTATGGGAGCGTGAGAATGTTGAAGAATTCTGGAACGATTCAGTAGCTAACCCAAACGAAGAGCACTTCATTGGCTCTATCGTTGTATTCAAAACAAGAGACGGAAAACTCGGGATTGTCGACGGACAACAACGGCTCACAACCATCACAATGATTCTCTGTGCTCTCCGAAATTCCCTTTCCGACATGGGATTCGCTGACCTCGCCAAGGGCGTTCACTTGCTCGTTGAACGACCGGATATCGGCAACAAGAACCAATATGTTCTGCAAACAGAGACATCATATCCATATTTGCAGGAGTATATCCAGAAATTTGGCAAGCCGGAAACTGAGCCTACCCACGGCAAAGAAGAAGAACACCTCAAGCTCGCATTCGACATAGTCTCATCTAGTCTCCAAGAAACCTTGGAACAAGCTGGGATGACAATTGGCACCCCGTCGAAATCAAAACGGAAAAGGCTCCAAACCCTGATCGAGCAGATTCGAGATCGCATTCTGTCACTCAAACTCATTTTCATTGAACTTGACCACGAGGATGATGCATACTTTGTGTTCGAGACTTTAAACACAAGAGGAAAGGACCTTCGTCTCGCGGATCTAGTGAAGAACCATGTTACTCGCCTCCTGCGACCAAAGAATCAGAATGTAGACCTGGCAAAAGACAAGTGGAACAAGGTCGTGGATCTTATCGAAGAGAACGAGAGCATTTCTCTGGACAGCTTTCTTCACCACTATTGGTTATCCAAATATGAGTATACGACAGTGAAGAAGCTCTTCAAAGCCTTGAGAAAAGTCATAAAACAATCAAATGCCCGCCAGTTTCTCGATGAACTCATTGCAGATGCCCAGACGTACAGAGAAATCCGCGATCCTTCCTGCGGAAAGTGGACCAAACAAGAATCATCAATTAGTAGCTCCCTCGAAGCCCTCAACCAATTCCAAGTCAAGCAAGATTTGCCAATGATTCTGGCGGTTATGCGCGCGTATAGAGACGGACAGATTCGGAAAAAACATGCTGATACGATCCTTCAAGCTGTCGAAAATTTCCATTTCATGTTCACTGCCATTACCTCGCAGCGATCATCTGGCGGTATTTCGTTCATGTACGCCATGCACGCTCGTCAGTTCACGAACGCAAAGACTCTTCAAGCAAAAGTGAAAGTCATCCAAGACCTGATAAAGAAACTCCGCGATAAGAAGCCTTCTTACCAGGAATTTGAAGCCAACTTCGTTGAGAAACTCTACTCGAAAGAATTCCCGAAGGATAAACCCCTCGTACAATATGTCCTCACCAGACTCTATCAGCATTCTGACAAGTCGGGCATTCCCGTTGATTTCTCACAAATGACGATTGAACACATCGCACCTGAAAAGCCTAAGAAGCCTAAGTGGCCAATTTCTAGCGCGACCGTCGCCCAAATCGGGAATCTTCTTCTTGTCGATCAGCCCCTTAACTCAGACCTAGAAAACAAAGCATTCGACGAGAAGAAACCGATTCTTGTTCAATCAAAAGTCTGGCTTGATCCTAAAGTCCGGGCTGCTAAGAAATGGGGCAGGAAGGAAATCGAAGAGCGAACAAAATTCTTAGCCAAGGAAGCTTATCAGAAAGTCTGGAAGTTCTAGTAGCCTCCCAACTAGCGCCTCCCCGCCAGAGAGTGGCGGGCTTTCATCCCGCCCAAATACGGCGGGATGCTGAGAAACGCACATGACGCTCAACAAGCTAAGCCCGACTTCGTCGGGGCAGGCCCGCCTGCGTTTAGAGGTGGTGTCAGGACTTTGGTCCTGACACACTAAATTTGGTGCCCGGTTCCTAGACATCATCGGTATCAGCGTCAGGAGGTAACTCCTGACGCCAACTTCGGCGGGCAGGTCCGCCTGGGTTGAAAAGCAAACTTCGGCGGGCAGGTCCGCCTGGGTTGAAAAGCAAACTTCGGCGGGCAGGTCCGCCTGGGTTGAAAAGCAAACTTCGGCGGGCAGGTCCGCCTGGGTTGAAA